>CAYJPI010000216.1:0-1222 GCA_964372005.1 uncultured Oscillospiraceae bacterium
ACCAATTATCATCAGCAGGTACAATCCATTCTTCCTTACTGTCGGTAGCTTGCGATAGAGTATCGGGAATGTTGTAAACACCGAATGTTTTGCCTTCGGGTAAATTATCGTTCGCTTCAATAGTAACCGCTACGGTAACTTCCGTTTTATCGTCGCTAAGTGTTTCAACAGTGCTGATTTTGTAGTACTTAGCAAATTCCGCGGTGAGTGTTAAGTCGCTTGTTACGGTTTCGGGCAAAGTGGTGTATTCGTTATTGTTTTGATCTACCCACCTTACAAAACTTCCGGCAGGGGCTGAAACAGAAGGTGCAGTGGGGAAAACAGAACCTTCAGCCAAGGAGTCATGAGTAGCCAAAACAGTATCAGTTGTACTCTTGAAGATAACCGTGTAACTTGCAGGACCACCGCTCAACTGCTGTAGCTCAGGCAACACGGGAGCAACCTCAACCGCATAAACCTTCATGCTCTTCGTGATTGCATCCTCAAAATCGACTTCAGTGCCATTTTCAAGGTCGGTGTGCCATTGCATCGTTCCGCCGTTTTGTGCGGTAACCTCGGGTGCATCTTCAACGAGTGCGCCGTTTGCATCAACATCGATTTCCTTCAAGCTTTCGCCTTTTGCATCGAAGAACGATACGAAGAGGATTTCAGCGGCATAAACTTCCATGTTTTCGGTGATTGCATCTTCAAAGTTAACTTTCTCACCGGCTTCATCGTGCCATTCCATTCTTCCGCCGTTTAGCGCGGTAACTTCGGGCATGCTCTCGGCGGGAATTTTGCCGTTCTCATCAACATTGACAACTGCAAGCTCTGCGTCGTCATTCATGAAGGTAACGGTGATGTTGTAAAGTGCATTGAGTGTTACAACCGTTCCAAAGTCTTCAGCGGTTACTGCGGTGAATTCGCCCTCTGCATCTTTACGCTGCCAAGCCTTGAAGTTATCGCCATCGTTCATTTCTTCTATAGCGGCATTAACGCGCACTAGAAATTCACTTTCCGTTTCGGCGGTTTCGCCTTCGTTAACAGCTAGTTTTTGTTCATACGTTATGGATTCAAGCTCTTTGAACCCACCCGCTTCATCATTAATCATGAATTCTACTTTTATGGTTTTGCCTTCCGGTGCCGGGGTACTTGTTTCCCCTTCGGCAAACGCGAAGTTAGTGTTCATCCCCATCGGCACAAGCATTGCTAATGCCAGTAGAAAGCTTAAAAGTTTTATATT
>CAYJPI010000216.1:1232-4837 GCA_964372005.1 uncultured Oscillospiraceae bacterium
TTACCTGTAAGGATCTTGTAGTTCTCATTTTCTTAACCTCACTTTTTTTTCGGTTGATGTTTTTCAACCTCTTATGACATCATTATAATCAAGCGAGGTTACATCTCGGTTACATATCGAGACTTTTGCAAACTTTTTTTAATATATTATTTTGGATGTGTTTTTTAGCAATTGTATAGAATATGATCCGCGATACTCGAGAAAGCGCTTACAATTGTGCTTTTTTTCAAGCTTAAAGGCCGCCCCTTTTCCGGGCGGCCTTTACATATTAAAAATGTTTCATTAATATAAGGGTTTACCGTGCGGCTATAAATTCAATTTGAATTTTATCCGCTTACATACTGGGCTATGCAATATCCGGTGGTAGATCCAACCTGTATCTTATACCATTCGCCCACTTGCTCGAGTATGGTTACGGTAGTATTGGGGACGAGGTATTTGAGCACATTATCCTCAGACGAGGAATCGGGGGTGCTCCTAAGCTTTACATTACCCGTCAATGTTCCTGTTCGGGTCGATGTAGAGGTAGAAGTAGACGTGTTTGTAGAGGAGCTGAGCGCATTCATGCTCACATAGTCGCCATGCATATACCCTTCTTTGCCATCGGCAGTTTGCACATGGAACCACCCATTCGTTTCTGTGATGATGGTGAGGTTTGTGCCCGAAGAGTATGTGCCGATAATGTTATCCTTCGTGGTATCGGGTTCACTTCTCAACCTTACGCCCGAGCTTGTTACATAGCCCTTTTGCGTGGGAGTGGAAGTAGTTGCCGAGCTCGATGCTCCGCCAATGATAAGCGATACATAATCGGCTGTAACATAACCTTCCGCGCCGTTTACATTTACCTTATACCAGTTTCCTTCCTTGCTGTATACGGTAAGCTTAGTTCCGTAAGGCAATAAGCCCATGCTCGAATATTCGGTTCCGGGGCCTTTTCTAAAGTTGATGCTCCCTGTGGTTTGCCCTTCACCCATTGTGGTTGTAGATGTAGTTGTTCCGCTCGTTGACCCTGAGGATGCAGTGGTGGTTAACTTAACATAGCTCGAGTGTATGAAGCCGTTTTCACCGTCAGCGCTTACATAATACCAGCTTCCCTGCAAGGAATGTACGGTAAGGCTCGTCCCGGAATCAAGCATTCCCATGCTCGAATAATCCGTGCTTGGGCCCTTTCTGAAGTTCACGCTACCGGTGGTAACGCCCGCTCCGAGAGTGCTCGATGTTGTGCCGCTCGAGCCTGTAGAGCCGCTCGTGTTTGAGTTTGCGGTGTAATCGACATAGGATGCATATACATAGCCGCGCTCACCGTCCACCGATACCGAATACCAGCTTCCTTCCTGAGCATATACGAGCATCTCGGTTCCCTTGTCGAGCATTCCCATGCTCGATGTTCCCGTGCTCGGGCCTGTCCTAAAGTTTACACTGCTGTTAGCAACGCCGGTTCCCACCGCGCCCGATGTGCTGCCTGATGTTGAGCCGCTCGTGCTTCCTCCCTGCGCATCTACGTCTTCATAATGAACATAGCCCACAACATTGTTGATGGTTACTATGTAGAAGTCTCCCGAAGTACCCTCAAGCGTAACAATCGCATTTTCAGGGAAACGCCCCGTTACATATGATGCTGAGGTGATGGGTTGGCTGTACCAATACGCGGTGTCATTATTTATCACACCTGTACTGCCGGCGGCGGCGGTCGGCCCGTCTGACGGGTAATAATCTTCAGGCAAAGGTCCGTCATCATCGGGTTCGGGCGTACCTGTAAGCCTGATGTACTGCGCGCTCACATATCCGTCTTTGCCATTTGCTCTACAATAATACCATGTCGAATCATTCACATATCCGTATATTTCGATGCGGTCTCCATTCGATAGGCGTTGCAATACCGTGCCATCCACAGGATCGGCTCTAAAGTTTAGCGTCGTCGATGTTACTTCACCGTATGCAACCACTTTGTCGTTCGAAGGTGTGTAATCGTCATCATCATCGGGAACGGTGGTGCTCGTGCTTCCGCCCGAAGGATTTGTGGGTGCGTCGATATCCATGGTTCGTATGTCAGCGCCGGGATAGTAGAATTCGAGTATCTGCTGATATCCGTAACCATCGTCCGCCATCTGTTCGGCACCACGCTGTGACATGCCCACGCCGTGGCCATAGCGGCCGCGATATACCACATATCCACCATTCGTTTCGCTGATGGTATAAACCCTCAAGCTCTGCGTGGTCGTGAATACGCCATTCCACTTGAATTCATCCATATAGAATGTGTAGTCTACACGTTCCTCGCTCGTCCTGCTTCCATCCTGCACGGTTACAACCATGTCGATATAGCCGGAGTAACCGGTACTTCCGGTGTTACTTGTCTCAACTAATTTTAGTTCCCTAATCTCATCGATGGACAGTACAGTAACATTGCCATGCCCCGAATCAGCAAGGGCTTTTGCGGCACGCAACCTAAGATAGTTGCCCAAGTCGCGATCCATGTTTCCGCCATCGCCATCATCGGGAACGAACACGGTTTCCTGCAAGCTCAACGGATTTTTGGTGTCGTAGGGATCGTTCACACGGTCGAACGCATCATCCCATCTGTAGCGCTCGGTGCCCGACCATACGTCGGAAGGCAGAAGTGTGGATCCGCCATTAGATGCGGCGAAATAACTGCTAAGTATCTGCCCGTCCAAGTATAAACCTACATTCCAGGTAGCATCGACAGCTTTAATTACATTACCTGCGGAGCTATCATAGCCCTTGTATACCTGGTCGCTCGATGTATCGCCGATATCGTAGTACGAACTCGGCGTCATATTTGCAAGCACATAGCATTTTGCCGCCACGGCCTGCGCTTTTAACGCTTCAAGGGGGAAAAGATTGTTCATCTCGTAATTTACAACGCCATAAAGATAGTGTGCAAGCGGTACATTGTTGATAACCTGCACCGATCCGCCGGAAGCGCGCAATGTAAGATGCCCGAGGTAACTCTTCGTTCCATGGGTTGTGGTTATGCGAAGATACCCCGCGCTCGGCGAAATGTTCGAGCGCATGATGTTGGCGCTTGAACCTTCATAAAGTGTTCCATGGTCGGAGTGAGATACCTTTACCTTTGATGATGAAGCGCTAATCGTAAGCGTTCCGCCACTAAAGGTCGCGCCGTTTTCATCAACGAAATACGTCCCACTTACGGGGATAGTTACCGTATTGCTCGAACCTGTGGAAAGCAAAACGCGCACCATCGAGTAATCACTCGCCGCATTCGCTACATCGGTTAAGGCAAAAAGTGGTATTAATACGAAAGCAAATACCAAGAGCAATGAAATTCCTTTTCTCATTGTACTATCCTTTCATGCGTAAAATCATAATGCCGAAATGAAATAGGAACTTCGCTGTGTTTCGACATATTATTATACGCATTGTACCAAACTTTCGCGGTTTTGTGTCGAAAATGTTGTTTATTTATTACTTTGTTCACAAATTGGGTATGAAATGAAAATAACATATGATTGTAGCCATTTTTACCCTGAATTATGGCAACAATAGTATCAATCACAATAATTAGAAATAGCATCAACTATTACATTGGCAAAATCTTTGCGATACGCTTCGCTTAAAAGCTT
>CAYJPI010000217.1:0-4829 GCA_964372005.1 uncultured Oscillospiraceae bacterium
CCCCAAATCCAGCCGACGAAGATTGCTATCGCAAGCGCGCCGAGCGTGAGGATGTAGTTGTTCTCAAGCACATCGAGGAAGTTGAAGAAATCGCCGGCAGGAAGGCATAGGAAGCCAACCACGACCGTCGCGGCGGTGATGAAAATGAGCGCCTTCTTCCTTGTGAGTTTGAATTGCTCCATAAGCATACCTACTACCGATTCGGTTACACCTGCCGAAGAGGTCACGGCCGCAATGTAGAAACCGAAGAAGAACAATGTTCCAAAGATTTGGCCGCCGGGTAGCTCATTAAACACAAGGGGAACCGTTTGGAAAACGAGGCCAACGCCATCGGCCGGGGAATGGCCTGTGGAGAAGAGAGCGGGGAATATCATAAGGCCTGCCATGAGTCCGGCACAGATAAGTGCCACGCATATAACAACTGCACTCTTGCCGATATTCTCCTTCTCGTTCTTGATATAGCTTCCAAATACCATCGAAGCGAGCATACCGATGCCCACCGCAAAGAAAGCTTGCCCCAACGCAACGGATAATGTATCGAGTGTGAAACTGCTTGTATTGGGAGCGAAAAGGAACTCCACGCCCGCCATAGCACCTTCCATATTGAGCCCTGCGATTATAAGTATCACCATAATGATGCCGAGCACAGGAAGAAGTATTCTCGTGATACGCTCAACGCCTTTTTTAACGCCACCGCTAACTATGAGCACATTTATTGCAATATTCACTGCCGCCAAAACCATAAGCAGCGGTGTGTTTGCGGTAAACTCACCGAAGAAAGCGGAGAGACCTTCAGGGCTTATTCCGTTGAATGTACCGATAGCGGTATTGCCTAAGTACCCGAGTATCCATGCATATATGGGCATGGTGTAGGACACAATCAAAAATCCACCCAATAGATGCAGGTAGCCGAACACCGGCCAGCCTTTTTTACCATTGCCGAGCTCCTTATATGCGTTTACCGGTGATTTCTGTGATTTGAAGCCCATTGATATTTCGGCGATCAGAAGCTGAATACCAATTACTAGGATAATTACAACATAAGCAATGAGGAAGAGCGCGCCGCCATTCGTACCGAGCACGTATGGAAAGCGCCATATCGAACCGACACCCACCGCAAAGCCGATGGCGGTGAAAAGAAAACCTATCATGGAACTGAATGCATTTTGCTGTTTGTTATCGTTCATGTGAATCTCCTTTCTTTAGATAGTGTCGACAATAGTGTTCATTCGGCCGATTTCGGCTCGTTTCAACTATTGTCGACACTATCCAACATAGTACTATATTAGCAGTATAGCAATCCTTCGCAGTGGCGGTATACATACTCTGTCGGCGTTATACCGAGCTTCTTCGCTTCGGTGAGGGATTGAATTGCGTTCTTGGGCATAATGCTTTCAATCTTTGCACGCAAGCTCTCGGCTGTTCCATCGAAGAGGTACTCCTCCGCGCCGCAAATTACGCCTGCGGTATTATGCCACCATTCCACTTGATAGAGTATGCCGCGCTCGGCGATGAGCTTTGCAAGGCGGATTTCCTCTTCTTGCGAGGAAGCCTTGAGGCCATTGTTGCAGGAGCCGAAAATGTACTTGCAGTTTAGTTTATCGATATTAGCATCACTGAAGATGCCGCCTATTGCGCAGGGTGCGAGTATATCAACGGGCAAGTAAAGCGCATCTTCAACGGCGGCGATTTCGATGTCGTATCCCGGATGCTCCTTCATGAAGCGTTCCGCTGTATCTTCACGTATGTCGGAGATGTAGAGCTTACCTATGCCGCCTTCAAGAAAATGCTCAGCCATGTACCAACCCACTGCACCAAGCCCGATAACCGAAGCGCTCTTACCCTTAACGCTCTTTACACCTTCGGTAAAGTTTATGGCTTCAAGTACGGACAGGTATACACCATATGCCGTGGGTGCGCCTGTTTCGCCTGTTTTTGCGAAGGGGCTACCCGTGTATTGCACAGAGTAGCCTTCCTTGTGCATAACGGCGGACATTTCTGTAGGAAAATGCATGTCGGGGCCAACCATGTCGCGCGAAGCATCGATTGCGAAACCCAAGAAGCCCATTATTTCAAGATTGTTTAGATCGAGCTCATCCATAGTAACGGTGGACTTGCAACCGCCAAAAGGCAATTGTGCCGCTATGTTCTTAAAGCTCATGCCACGGCCGAGGTTTAAACCATCTATAATTACATCGATTTCCTGCTCGGAGTAGAAATGGCGGCGAATACCACCTGCAACAACGCATTGGCTACGGTTATTCCAGCCACGCCTTCTGCTGTGTTGATGCATCATATAACGGATGTCGTATTTCTCGTTGAAGAAAAGGTCGATGCCCCAGTGCTTGCCTGCGCGAAGAAGGTCTAACACCTCATTCAAATATCCATCGAGATCATATTTTTTGAACATATCCCACACTTCCTTAGTGCTAAGATATTTCGCATCTTCGGTTAAAATATCGTCAAGACCCCATTCGTGATTGTACTTGGATAAATCAAAGTCCTTCTCCCATTCCTTGGCGGCGTATAAGCGAACACTGCCGGTTTTGAAGTTGTAACGAATCTTCATTGTGGTGAGTCCTTCTTCTCTCAAAGGGATAAATAAGCTTTTTTCCATTAGATGTGGCCTCATCTTTCTTTATTTTTTTGTGCAAACAAGATAAATTCCGCATTCTGCATTCTGCATTCTGCATTATGCATGATTTGATGCGATTATTATCCCATATATATATTAGGTTGTCAATAACAATCGCGAAATCTCGCATAATATATCATGTTTGACATATCAATTGAAATTGTGTATAATTGCTTTAGATGATGTTGACATGACTGGCAAAAACAATAAAGGGGGATAGTCTGACATGGCAATTAAATACAACGCATCATTAAAAGATCAAGTTTATGCGCACATTAGGGATAAAATCATCAACCTCGAGTATGGTTTTGGTGAAAAAATAAACCTATCAAGCTTGGAAAAAGAATTGGGGGTAAGCAACACGCCTATTCGCGAAGCGCTTTCAATGCTGGAAAATAATGGCCTTATAGTCAGCGTACCAAATGTTGGCGTAAAGGTAACGCCCATGACTCGTGAGATATTCAACAAACACACCGGCGCCATTTCGGCCTTGATAGTGGGTTGTTACATGGAATGCCGCATACTTAATCGTGAGGCGGCATTGATAAAGCTACTCGACGAGCGTTTTCAGGCGCAGAAAGAAATATCTAAGTATGGTTTTTCACATGAATACACGATTTATTCAATCGCTTTCGATCGTTCGTTTGTTGATACTTGTGAAAATGAATTTTTAACGGATATGTTTGAAAAAAGGATGGACTGGCTTATGATATCCACCCTTCAGATTCATCGCAATGCAAGCGCAAACATCCCTATGAACTTGACGGCGCACGAAAACATACTTGATGCCGTTCGCAACCAAGATGTTGACCGTGCTATAAGCTTAATTTTTTCGCATTTCCTTGACCAGCCGTTTAGTGTAGAGTCGTAAGTTGGCTCTACATTTAGGCATTGCGGCGATTATCTTCACCTAAGGTTGTAATCTCCACCTTATTTCCATCGGGATCCAGAACGCATGCTTCGTAATATCCATCACCGGTCAACCGTGGGTTGCTTGCTACTTTTATGCCATCTTCCACCATTCGCATAAAAAGCGCATCGACCTCACGCATAGTGTCTACAGAAAAAGCGATATGCGCATATCCCAATGTTCCGAGCTCCCCTTGAATCGGGCATTCGGGCACGGCTTCGAGCTTCATTAGCTCGAGCCTGGTTCCACCTTTGTCAAATGACAAGAAGTATGAATTAAATACGCCATTTTCTCCTTTATCGGAAACGTATTTATCATTTGCTACCGCATGAAAATAGGTTTCGTAAAATGTCCTTAGCTCTTCAAGATTGCGTGTCCATATCGCGACATGTTCTAGTTTCATTGCTTTGCTCCCCTTAAACTAACTTTCTAAGCTCTGCGTGAACGTACTTCGTAAACTCAAATACATCCTCTTCCGCCTCACGCTTGGAGAATGTTTCATATGCCCACCAGCCGTCAAATCCCGTTGCCTTAACCGCATCGACCCACTCTTTTATAGGAATGATGCCATCATAAAAGCTCACATCGCGGAAAATTTCTTCACAGGGGGTGCGTGCGTCACTCTCCCTAGAGTTACAAATATGCGTGCCGAGTATGATATTTTTGTCAATCTTTGATATGAACTCCGGACCGGTACCCGCAATGTAGTTGTGGTAGAAATCCACCACAATTTTGAGATTATCGCGCTGTGCACGTTCGATGAGTGGTATTGCTTCCTTGAGCGACGGAATGGGCGTCCAGCATAGGGGCTCGAAAAAAAGCGTAAGGCCAAATTGCTTCGCTAAATCCGCTAACGCTTGGAGGTTTTTCACAGTCAATGCATGTTGCTCCTCAATTGGAAGGCCGAGCAAACCCATATATCCTGCGTATGGCAGGCCTTTTTTGTAGCAATCTACCGCCTTCCAATCGACAGGACCATTGATGAGTTCAATCGCCGCGCTTCCCACCGAGGCCGCCATTGCGAAAAGTTCTTCGGCTTCCTTCATCATCTTTGCGAAATCGTGGCCCTGGCGTTCAATGTCGGATAGCCATCCCACGGAAGCTATTTCGATATCACCGAGCAGCTCCTTCACGTCAGCTGAGCTGTACCCTGCATCCAGAAAAAATTGGAGCTGTGTTTTTGTCGGCTCTATGCAAGTCAGGACCGCCCGCTCAGCGGGCGGTTTGGCCTGGCCCTATAAGGGCCTGATACCGGCAGCGCTTGTAAGCGCATTGAATATTCCG
>CAYJPI010000218.1:0-4821 GCA_964372005.1 uncultured Oscillospiraceae bacterium
CAACGAACAACGCGCATAAGGTGCGTGAAATAAAAGAAATCTTGGGCGAGCGGTTCGATGTATACACGCTGAAGGAGGCGGGTATATCGATTGATGTGGTGGAGGACGGTACAACGTTCGAGGAGAATGCAACGAAGAAAGCGGTGGAAACGCTCGATGCTCTTCCTGATACATTCGATGCTGCGCTCGCTGATGATAGCGGCCTAATCGTCGATGCACTTAACGGCGAACCTGGCGTGTATAGCGCGCGATACGCAAATAGCGGCCACGACGACGAAGCTAATAACGACAAGTTACTTTATAATATGAAAGATGTCCCGGACGAAAAGCGCTCGTGCCGGTTCGCAAGCGCGATAGCCCTTGCAAGGCGCGGTAAAGACCCGCTATGTGTTATAGGCTACTGCGAAGGACGGTTACTGCATTCAAGGCGCGGCGAGCATGGGTTCGGCTATGATCCACTGTTCCTATACGAACCGAAGAATAAAAGCTTCGCTGAGCTCGATGCGGAAGAAAAAAATGCCGTAAGCCATCGACGTAACGGACTTTTCGCGCTACTTGCGGCGCTCACGGAGGAAGAAACATGCGCATCATCGCAATAAGTGACTCTCATGGCCAGCTACATAATATCCCGCCTTGCACGGAACTATTGAAAAGCGCCGACTACATATTCCACCTCGGCGACCACGCTTCGGATTCAGTGCGGATATCAAAATACATCGGAAAAGAAATAATCGCCGTACGCGGAAATTGCGATTACGGCGAAAAATACGAGGATGAAGTTGTTGTGAGCGTGGGTGAAATTAATTGCTTCCTCACGCACGGCCATGCATATGGCGTGAAAAGGAATCGCCAAAGGCTATATTATAGAGCGCTTGAGCTCGAATGCAAAATAGCTTTCTATGGCCATAGCCATATAGCATGCGTGGAACACATAGGCGATGTGTGGATAATCAACCCGGGTAGCCCGTCGCTTCCGCGTGATGGACAACAGCCGGGCGTGGCGGTCATCGACATCGATGAAAGTACGGGCAAAATATCCCCTGCGATCGTATCAATATAGTTTACGCTCTTTTGAGCACTCTTTCCCCAACCGATACAATGCAAAGGCCGAGCATGATTCCGCCAACACATTGTATAAGGTTGGGGATTATACCTATTGCCGCGCCTGCAGCGCCGTAAAGCATCGTTTCAAAAAGGAAGTAGCCCAAAGGCATCACGAGCCCGGCACATGCGAGCGGAAAAATGCGCTTCGTGTATCCCGATTGCTTATATAATGTAGCAGCAATAAACGCCATGCCCGCTTTAATTATAAAAGTAGGGATTGCATATAGCGCACTGCCGAGCATTATGTCCGCAAGTGCACTGCCGATTCCTGCGCAAAGTGCGCCGAACGGCCCGCCCAGCAGGAACGCCGCAAGGTACACGCCTGCATCTCCCAAGTTTATATACGCTCCTGTTAATCCCGGGATGGGAATGGCAAGCGTCATGGTAAGCACTGTTATACATGCACAGCACACTGCACCTAAAACAAGGCGGGTTACGGGTTTAGTGGTATCGAATTTCATGGTTTCTTTCTTTCCTTTCGAGGTATATGGCCATTGCAATAATTTCCATATGCCATTTTGGTATCCACTTGCCTTTTTCGATAAGGCATGATAGTGTTATACCATCTATCACTACACAGATGCAAGCGTTGAATCGAATTTCACGCACAACTGTACCGGTACACAGGGGGTTTTTTATGGATGCGGATAGCAAGTTATACCTAAGAATAGCGGATGAATTGCGTAGTCGCATCAACGAGATGCAATCGGGCGAAAAATTACCTTCCGTTCGGCATCTTTGCGGAGAATGGAATGTATCGAAAAGCACAGTAATATCGGCTTATTCCAAGCTTGTCAGTGAAGGGCTTTGCTATTCGAAACCGAGCTCGGGCTATTTTGCGATGAAACCCGTAGACATGCCGCATAGTGAAGAAATCGAAACAGGCATCAACCTCGCATCGGGCATGCCCGGCGCGGATGCTTTTCCCTTTACCGCATTCAAAAAGGCCGTGTGCGATGTGCTCGATTATGACAAGGAAGCCGCCTTCACATACCAGATGGGATATGGCTTCGAAGGGCTTCGCGAGGCCATAGCAAATAATTCGATAAAGCAAGGAATGCCCGCACAAACCGAAAACGTGCTGATTACAACGGGCGCACAGCAGGCGCTGTACATCACTTCGATGTTGCTACTTAAGCCCGGCTCTGTTGTTATAATGGAGAACCCTTCCTACCCCGGCGCGAGTGCGGTTTTTTCAGCTGCCGGCGCGAGGATAATAGGCGTTCCCGTAAATCGCAACGGTATGGATGAAGTGCATCTTTTTCGTGCAATCAAGCGCCACCGCCCCGCACTTGTGTACACAATGCCATTTTTGCAAACTCCGTCAACCGCGTGCATGTCTCAAAGCACGATGACAGAGCTTGTGAGATTGTCGCGCGAGCTTGGTTTCTACATCCTCGAGGAGGACGTGGTTAACGAGCTTATGAACGACAAGCGCCAAACGCTATACTCGATGGCACCCGACCGTGTCATCCATAGCAAGAGCTTTTCCAAAATAATTATGCCCGGAATTCGTACGGGTTTCATGCTCGCCGAGCCATCCATCACGCAAAGATTGCTTGAAGTAAAGCAACGAAGCGACTTTGCCGCAACCGGCCTTATCCAGCGTGCGCTAAGCAGATGCCTAAATGATGAATCGCATGCGGATCATGTAAAAATGCTACGCTCCATGTTCGATAATCGCCGTTCAATTGCGCTTTCGTATCTTCAATCGATGCAGGAATATGGCTTAACTTACGATATCCCCGATGGTGGTGTGGACTTTTGGTTGACTTTACCCGGCGGTTTGAGTGATGAAACATTCGTGCATGCATGTAAACAGGGCGGAATACTCGTTGGGGCCGGCAGTAAATACTACGTTTGCCCACACTACGAATGTGAAAGAAAAATTCGTTTAAGCGTGGCATCGCAAGGCGATGAGGCTCTACATAACGGCTTGAGTTCATTGCGCGACATATTAATTGCGCTAGTCTCAAAAAAACGCGGAAAAATAATTATAAAATAAAAATTTTATGCAATAAAACGTGCTCTACGTGCATTATTAAGGTGAACGGAGGAAACCATGCTGCTAAACTTGTTGCTTACTACGTTTGATACGCCGCGAACGGAATTATCGGCGGACGAAATTTTTGAATTGATCAAACGAATTGCAAATGAAGACACTCAGGCGCTACATATCTTGTATGACGCCATAAGAAAGCCGGTGTATGCCTTTGCGTATTCCATCATGCAGAATAAGGATGATGCTGATGATGTCACGCAGGATACATTCGTAAAGATATACTCATCGGCGGCGAGCTACCAAAACATGGGGAAGCCTATGGCGTGGATTTTAACCATAGTAAAAAATCTTGCAAGGATGAAGCTTAGGGAATTAAAGCGCACGGGGCAGATGGATTTTTCCGAGAATGAAAATCTGCTCGCCCCAACCGAGTTTGCATCAAACAGTGAAGCAAAGCTCACACTCTTAAAAGCTCTTAACATATTGAATGAAGAGAGCCGACAGATAGTAGTACTGCATGCCGCAATAGGAATGAAGCATAGGGAAATAGCCGAAATGATGGGGCTTGGTCTTTCCACGGTGCTTTCAAAGTACAAAAGGGCAATAGAGAAGCTAAAAAAAGAAATTGGAAAGGAGGATGGCTTCGATGCGTGAACAAAATATTGAAGGTTTAATCAAGGATGCGATTTACTCAACAATGCCTGAAGCGAATTTTGAGGCTGTTCTCGAGCGATGCAAAAATGCTAAAAAGGGCGAAGTTGTATCCATGAATGAATACAAAACGCGCACGAAAAAACGTAATGTTATGCGTGCATTTGCATCGATAGCGGCCGTTTTAGTGCTCGCCGTGGGTGGTTTTATGGGCGTGGATGCGTATCAAAATGCTCCCGTTGCAAAAATAGGCTTTGAGGTGAACCCGGATTTCTCGTTCTCGCTCAAGCGAAACGGCAGGGTATCTAATGCACAGGCAAACAATGAGGACGCAAATGAAATTCTCGAAAACTTGGATCTTGAAAATACCGATGTTCGCACAGCATCATATGCAATAGTCGGCTCTTTGGCTGCCAATGGGTATATAAATTCCGATTCGAACGCCGTTCTTGTCACTATGGAAACCATTGATGACAGTTCAATCCCCGTCGACGTTTATGAAATAATTAATGAAGCATTGTCTGGCAGTGGAGCTTCACTCGTTTTTCAACAGCTTGATCAGCAGATAGACGATATCGATGGTCTTTCCGAGCTCGCACAAGAAAATGGTATATCGGTCGGTAAGCTTCACCTGATAAATGAGCTCATCATGTCCGACACCACCAGCACTTTGGATGATTACAAGGACCTAAGTGTGAATGACTTGGCGATGCTTGCTCAGGCTCATAGCGATGATCTGGATGACACGGTTCTAACATCGGGTACGACAAACACAGGATATCTAAGCCCCGATGATGCTATGAACTCCGCATTGAACTCAATGAGCGGTATCAAGTTTGACGATGATTTTGAAATTGATGCCGATGACGGGCGCATAGTTTATGAAGTTACCGGTTATCTGGACGGTGTAAAGTACGAGTTTGAAATCGATGCAGAGACGGGTGAAATCATCAAATCTGAACGTGCTGACGATGATGACGATGATCGCGATGACTCCGACGATGATGACGACGATCGTGATGACTCCGACGACGATGACGATGATCGTGATGACTCCGACGATG
>CAYJPI010000219.1:0-4814 GCA_964372005.1 uncultured Oscillospiraceae bacterium
ATTGCTCGACCGCTATGCGGCCGAGGGAAAATAGCAACAAAGTAGCCCTTCGCATGTATGCGAGGGGCTTTTTATCGAACATAGATAGCCTTTTTTTCGCTTAAACCAATGGCGAAAAAAAGAAATGTATACCCGAATATAGTGCATATTTCACGGCCGTGAAACGGTCGTGATAAAGGGGTCAAGGGGATGAACATCCCCTTGCAGGGGTTTTAGGGGACAGAGTCCCCTAACGCTCCCCCCGTCCTCCGTCCCAATCCTCCGTCCCCGGTCTCTTACTTGAGCCTACGGCCGCCACCGTAGACGGCTGCAACGTCGGTTGGGCGTGTCAGGTAGATGGCGCGCTGTAACCTGTCCTCGGGCGCGGCTGAAGCATCGAAGAGCCAAGTGCTATCGTCCACCACGACAGCATGCAGCTTGTCGCCTGTGCAAAATCCACTACCTGCTCCGAAATACCCCTGTGCGCCGCTTGTGGCCATGTAGTAGGCAGCCTTGGCATCGATGGGCTCTTCGTTTTCGTAAACGGCGCGTATCTTAGAAGTTTGGATCGCCGCACGCATCACGCGAAACATGGATACCTGGTCACCGCCTGCGACGTCGGAGCCAAGCACAACTTTGACGCCGCGGTCCAGCATCTGCCGAATGGGCGAAAATCCACTCATTATATTGATATTACTGTCGGGACAGTGCGCGACATGTACGCCGGCATCGCGCATGGCTAATTGCTCGCGCTCATCACTGTGCACGCAATGCGCCATGATCGTTCGCTCGTTCCAAAACCCGCGCTTCTTGTACGCTTCGAAGTAGTCGTCACAATCGGGGCATAGCTCGCGAACCCAGGCTACTTCATCGGTGTTCTCGCTCAAATGCGACTGCGATGCTATGTCGCCCTTAGAACAAAGATTTCCCAGGAAATACATAAGTTCATCGGTACAGGTGGGTATGAAACGGGGCGTTAAGCTGGGCTTGATGCCTTGGAACTTGGATGCAAGGCCAATAAAACGCATGGTTTCGCTTATCGACTCCTCGGTGCTCTCCTCATAGTTTTCGCCGCCGTTCCTATCCATGTTGACCTTTCCGACATACCCGGATATGCCGGCCTTTTCAAGCTCCTCCATCAATATAACTGCACTGTCCGTGTGGATGGACGCATACATCGACACTCGCGTAGTCCCGTTTTGCACAAGCTCTTTCGCTATACAGGCGGACACTTTGCGCGCATAGTCCGCATCCTCGAATGCGCGCTCGGCAGGGAAGGTGTGGGTGTTGAGCCAGTCGATCAAAGTTAGGTCAAGTCCTACAGCGCGTATGGGGTACTGAGGCGCATGCAAATGCATATCGCAAAAACCCTGCAATATGATTGAGCCTGTGTAGTCGTGCACTTCTTCGTCGGGAAGTACTTGGAGATTCTCGCCGCGCTCGCATATGCGCCCGGACTCGTCGAGGCGAATGTACCCATCAAATGCGTTAATTGTGAGAGCGTCGATGCTCTCAATGAACAATCCTTTTATCAGCATAATTACCTCCTAAAAATATAAAGAGACATATACCGACGTATTGTCGATATATGTCTCATAGTAAAGTCTCAGGTGACTTTGTAGAAACGCCCACACCTTGACATGGGCATATATGAGATTCTTTTTAGCTTACGTACTCGCCCTGCCTTTTATGTATGGCATATCAATTAAACTGTGGGCGGTGCGATGTATGAGGACGAAGTTCCCCATGTTGCATAGTCGGAAGGCATTACGGACGGTTGACGTGTCGCCGCAACTGCACCTTCGGGAACGGGAGTGGTGTACGGGTTGCCCGTGCCGATGGATATCTCCGCGACATTTCCGCGGTAGGTATCATCGTAGAGATGAACCTTTTCAACGAGCTCGCCATCGACATACATTTCCTGATACGCCGCCGCTTCGAAGCGTGAACGCGCTTCAAGTGTGGTCAACTGATATCCGTAGGGGATTGAGGGATCATCCGTGTAAATGGGTTCTTCCACCGAAGGATCGCGCGGGATCTCTTCAAGGATTTCTTGGCTACTTGTGTAGGTCACGCCATCGGGGAGCGGCTCGCCATAAACATCGATGTGGATGAGCTCGCGCCTGCTCGAATTGGGGGATTCGGTGTAGTATACGAATACGTAAAGAGGCGCACTCGTATCGTTTAAGAACTTGAAATCGATACCGCTCGAATCAACCGTGGCATCTAGGCCGTACTCAACATATGATGAGGGAATGGAATGTGCCTTACGGTCGGTAATCTCAATGTTCGCCGCGAGAAGTGCATTGTACAATGTAGTACTCGGCTGGCATATACCACCGCCTACCTGCAATGTGTATTCCTTGCCGCCGCTGATACCGTTCGCTGCTTTCCAACCATCCTCGGCGGTACGTAGGCCGACATAAGTGTTGAAGCTCCACTCTTCACCGGGCTGAATAACCATGCCATTCATGATATCGCCGGCTTTATGGATATTGAACACGCGGTTGATTGTAGTTTCATCCGATGTCGATATGCTATACTCCGTAGTATATCCGCCGCGGAATGCAGTATTCTCAACGAGGAAATCCTGATCGACGGTGGGGGAGAGCATGGTGTATGTCGGCTCGATATTCGCCTGAAGCTGATTCGATTCGATGGAAGCCATGATGGAATCGGCCGTAGCCTCAACATCAAGCACGCGTCCATCGCGGCCTTCTTGCAGATCAAAGATCGGCTTGTTGTCCTCGCCGAGTGTGGCGATCATTTGCGGTTCGATGGGCGCAAGGCTCATTTCGTCCGCCATAGCGTTTAGCTTGTTAACAACAGCTGTTCTGTCCGCAACCAATGCGGCTTCAACATTCATCGCATCGTCATCATCGAGCGCAATTGCGGCGAGGAGCGCCCCTTCGGTATCAATGCTGATGCCAAGATCGCTGCTACCGAGTGTCCACGAGCCGCTTTCGGTAGCGAGAGTGATGTTCACCGATGCGAGAGTTGCATTCGTGCTTTCAACGAGTGCACCACGTGCCTGTTCAACGGTTTTTCCGCTTATGTCCACGTTTTCAACCATTACGCCGCTTGCAAATGTGTCGGAACCGAAAGCCTCCAACGATGATGTATTGCTCGGGCTAAAGTCGATTTTCTGCAAAAGGAAAACAGCACCTACGGCGACGAGCATGGTGCAAAACGCCATAACAGCCAAGCGCATAAGTTTTTGTGCGCGAGTTAGGCGCTTCTTCCGCGGTGCGCGAGAGCCTGTGCGTGAACCGCCGGAACCGCTACCACCCGATCCACCGCCGGAACGAACGGGGCGCGAAGGCGCTGCAGTAGAGCGTGCTACGGGCGCCGATGCGGTGCGTGCCGCTGCATAGGTCATGTTCGAGCCACGCACGGGCGGCGTAGTATACGCGCCACGAGCGGTACCTCCCATGTTGGACTTCATATAGCTTGGCAATTGCGGATCGATGCCGCCATGTGCGGGAACGCGTCCACCGCCGTAGTTATCTCTCATTAGTATCTCTCCCTTAACTTCTTTTCCTGTTCAAGTGTGTTCCCCTTGGCAGAAAAGCCCACACTCACATCTAACAGTATTATACATCACAGATAACCCCAAACACAAGTGTTCGAATCAGTATAATCGAATGTTTCAAATTTGTTTGCATTTATCGCCACACATGGTACAATTTATTGAACATAGTATAGGAGGACGAATAAAACCATGTTTCACATAGTACTGGTAGAACCTGAAATTCCCCAGAATACCGGGAATATTTCACGCACATGCGCCGTAACGGGTG
Organism: uncultured Oscillospiraceae bacterium; assembly: GCA_964372005.1. GTDB lineage: Bacteria > Bacillota > Clostridia > Christensenellales > CAG-138 > CAYPKG01. Next base: position 3,780 of record CAYJPI010000219.1, read on the forward strand.
CCGTATTGCATCTTGTAAAACCCCTCGGCTTCACGATTGATGATAAGCAGCTAAAGCGTGCAGGTCTCGATTATTGGCAGTTTTTAGAGGTGCACTTCCATGAAAATTTTGATGAATTGCGCGCATCATACCCCGATGCCCGTTTTTTCTACGCTTCAACCCATGCGAAGCATAACTATTGCGATGCGCAATATGAAAGCGGCGACTTTTTGGTGTTCGGCAAAGAAACTGCCGGGCTACCAAAGGAAATGCTAAAGGCAAACGAAGAGCACACCATCCGTATCCCTATGGGAAAGGAAGTGCGCTCCTTAAACTTATCCAATGCGGTGGCCATCGTTCTATACGAGGCGCTTAGGCAACACGAATTTCCGGGGCTATCGTAGCTTTATCTACAAGCCTCGACGAATGAAGCAAATATCTTTGCGGACAGGGCATCCGATTTAAGGCTGAATTCAGGGTGCCATTGTACCGCCATGAGATATTTGCGCCCCTCCTCGTACACGGCTTCGATAAGGCCATCGGGTGCATGCGCCATCGCGGTAAGCGGCGGCGCAAGGTCGCGAATTCCTTGATGATGCAGGCTGTTTACACCCACATCATCTGCTTGCGCTACGAGCGCGAGAGGCGTTCCTTCCACCACACTCACCTGATGGCAGTACCCATCATAAGGTTTACCCTGCGAATGGGTGAGTGAGCCTTTAAATTCTTCAGCCAAATCCTGATAGAGAGAACCACCGAGCATCACATTGATAAACTGCAATCCCCTACATATTCCGAGGATGGGTTTGCCCACCGCATATGCAACCGAAAACAGCTTTGCTTCCATTACATCGCGCATGGGAGATGTTTCGCCGCAGTACGGTTTTGCCTCACTGTCATAGAGCGTCGGGCTTACATCATGTCCACCCGTGAACATGAACCCATCACACAAGCCGCAAATGATTTTTAACTCAGCCTCCTCAGAAACAAGTGGAAGTATCATTGGAATTGCCCCCGCTTCGCGTATCCCGTCGAGATATTCGGGAAGCATCCATA
>CAYJPI010000220.1:0-4805 GCA_964372005.1 uncultured Oscillospiraceae bacterium
GGCGAGGGATACGGCGGCGCACTTATAACGGTGCCGGATGTATCGGGGCTTTCAAGGCTTGAAGCATACGATATGCTTAGGGCCGAAGGGCTGGGGCTTAGAATAGAGCCGGCCGACCAAAGCGGTTTTGCTATAAGGCAAAAGCCCGAGGCGGGTGAAGAGGTGCCATATGGCACTGAGATCACGGTAGAATTTTCGCAAATTGCGGATATTGCAGGAAACGATTAAGGAAGTGAGGATGCGAGTATGTTGTTATCACAGCTTGCAAAGGGAATAGGAACACTACATGGGGGCGATGTTACTTTGTCCTCCATAGAATATGATTCGCGCAAGGTGAAAGAGGGAAGCCTTTTTTGCTGTATAGTAGGCACATTCTTCGACGGGCATGCCTATGCGAAAAGCGCCATTGAAAATGGCGCGGCGGCACTCGTTGTAGAGCGCGAGCTCGACTTTGATGTGCCTCAACTCGTAGTTGAAAACAGCCGAATTGCGATGGCGAAAATGTCGGCCGAGTGGTTCAACCACCCCGAAAAGGAATTGCGCATTGTCGGCGTTACGGGGACGAATGGTAAAACCACCACCACATACATGATCAAGTCCGTTATGGAACGCGCAGGAATAAAGACGGGACTTATCGGGACTATTCGCAATATGATAGGCGATAAAACCATCGAGGCGGAGCATACAACGCCCGAGAGTGTGGATTTATATAAGCTACTTAGAAACATGGCCGATGAGGGTGTAAACACGGTTGTGATGGAAGTATCGTCGCATGCGCTTCACCAAAACCGAGTACATGGTTTAAGGTTTGCGGTGGGCGTGTTTACCAACCTCACGCAGGATCATCTCGATTATCATAAAACGTTTGAAAATTACTTTATGGCGAAAAAGATACTGCTCACCATGAGCGATGAGGCGATTATCAACATAGATGATGCATATGCAAACGATATGAAAGATGGGCTTACGATCCCCGTAACAACATTCGGCATCCGCGAGAATGCGGATGTATATGCATCCGACATCGATATTACTACCCGTGGCGTACAGTTTGATTTGAAGAGCGAAGGACTAACGACGCGCCTAAACGTGCCGATTCCCGGGCTGTTCAGCGTGTTTAATGCCATGGGCGCAATTGCCACATGCTTCCGTCTCGGCGTACATATAGGCGAGATAAAGGCAGGGCTCGAGGATATGCAAACCGTATCGGGAAGGCTTGAACCTTTGCCGACGAATGGGCGAGATTTTTCCGTATTCGTAGATTATGCACATACACCCGATGCGCTTGAGAACATACTAAAAACAATCCGCGATTTCGCTAAGGGGCGCATAATAACGGTATTCGGTTGCGGAGGAGACCGCGATAAGGCAAAACGCCCCATCATGGGCGAGGTTGCAGGGCGCTACTCCGATATGCTTGTAATTACATCGGACAATCCGCGCACGGAAGATCCCTTCCTCATCCTTGAAGCCATAGAGGAAGGCGCAAAGAAATCCGGTTGCTCGTACGAGGTTATCGAGGCGAGGAAGGATGCGGTAGATAGGGCGCTACATCTTGCAAAAACGAATGATGTGGTTGTTATTGCCGGTAAGGGGCATGAAAACTATCAGGAAATAAACGGCGTGAAGCATCATTTTGATGATAAAGAAATCGTAGCAAGCCTGCTTGAACAGCTTTAGTAGGCGAATGCCGAAAAATTTATAAACGAAAGAGGAGTGCGACTTTAGCTTATGCAACAACTCATTTTGGCGGCGCTTTTGGCATTCGCCATAACACTCATAACGGGACCGATTGTGATAAACATGCTCAAGCGCTTGAAGTTTGGGCAGAAGGTTCGCGATGACGGCCCGCAAACACACCTGGTAAAAGCAGGAACACCTACGATGGGCGGCATAATGATGCTACTTGGTATACTCGTGGGTACCATGAGCTTTACAACGGGTAGTATGGATTTTGCCTTGCCGGCTCTTCTTGTTACATTTGCATTCGGCTTGGTGGGATTCCTTGACGACTTTATTAAAATACGCAAGAAACGCTCCTTGGGGCTTCGCGCTTACCAAAAGATAATTGCACAGTTCGGAATCGCGCTTATTGTAGCTTTGTACGCTTATGATAATCCGAATATCGGCTCAACGATAGTACTTCCGTTCTTTTCGGCAGAGTGGGATTTAGGCATATTCTACATTCCGTTCATAATGTTCGTTATTATCGCGGTGGTAAACAGCGTTAACCTCACCGATGGGCTAGACGGGCTTGCATCGGGCGTAACGCTCATATATGCATTTGCAATGGCGGTGATATTCGCCTTCCTATCCACAAACGCTGATGGACTCGGCCAAGTTTACTACTCGGCGAGCCTTTCGGGGATGGCTGTGTTCACGGCATCGGTCGCGGGCGCATGCCTAGGTTTCCTTCGCTTTAACTCCTACCCTGCGCGCGTGTTCATGGGAGACACCGGTGCACTCGCGCTTGGCGGTGCAATCGCCATGATGGTGATATTCAGCCGCGCGGTTCTGCTATTGCCGATTATGGGCGGTTGCTTCGTTGCATCGGCGGTAAGCGTGATATTGCAGGTAGGCTCATATAAATTGCGCAACAAGAAGCGCATATTCCTGATGGCACCACTTCACCATCACTTCGAAAAGAAGGGTGTTGTGGAGACGAAGATCGTTGCAATGTACATGATAGTTACGGCCGCGCTCTGCCTTGTGGCATTGCTCGCGTATCTATAAAATGCTGGTTTACCGCCCGGCACTAATGCCTTTTTTGTGGTTTGGTTGGCGCTTGACACATTAAAAGGAATGGCGGAATGCTTGGGGGAAGGAAAGCACTTGCTTCCCCCAAGCATTCGGGTCGGGCGGTTTTTTTTAAACATCTGCCGCGTGTGCGGCTTTTCGTGCATATTGAAACATGCTTAAGGAGAGGGATTATGAAAACGGCTTTAGTGGTTGGGATGGCCAAGTCGGGCATTGCATCGGCGCGGCTTTTAAAACAGCATGGATATAACGTAATCTTGAACGACAGTAAATCCGAAATTCCTTCGCTCGAGGATGCTCTCCCGTCGGAGGAGGGTTATTTTTATGAACTGGGGAAAGACCCCGTAAGCATTATGGACGGTGTGGACATCATGGTGATGAGCCCCGGCGTATCGATGTTTTTACCCTTTGTGGATGAAGCAAGAAGGAGGGGCATCGAGGTAATCGGAGAAATTGAGCTTGGGTATCGATACTCGAAGGGCGATTTCTACTGCATCACGGGGACGAATGGGAAAACCACATCCACCGCGCTTTTGGGTGAAATATTTAAGACGGCAAAACGAAGAACGCATGTGCTTGGGAATATCGGAACGCCGATAACGAGCATGACGGACGAGATGAATGAAGGCGATACCATCGTTGCGGAAACGGCGGCATTGCAGCTTGAGGGGAACATAGAATTCCACGCGAAGGGTGCGGCGTTTTGCAATCTTACCGAGGATCATCTCGATAGATTTTTGACAATGGAAAATTACCTTGCGGCAAAATGCAAGATATTCGACAATCAAACCAAGGACGATGTCGCGGTTTTGAACTTCGATGATCCAATTGTAAGTAAGCTTGGCGAAAAGACGAAGGCGAAAGTATTGTTCTTTTCGAGAAAACAGGAAGTTGAAGGCGTGTACTGCCTTGATGATAAGCATATATACTCTAACATCGATGGGGAGAAAAAGCTCCTTTGTATGCGCGAGGATTTGCGCATCATAGGAACGCATAATCTTGAAAATGCGATGATGTGCGCCGCGATGGCGCTGTTTGCAGGCGTAAGCGGACACGACATAAAGGAAACCTTCGCTACATTTGGCGGAGTTGAACATCGAATCGAGTTTGTGTGCAATAAAAACGGCATCTCATACATTAACGATTCGAAGGGGACTAATCCCGACAGCACGATTAAGGCCATCGCCGCGATGGATAGCCCGAGCATATTATTGCTGGGTGGCTATGATAAGCACAGCGAGTTTGATGAGCTTTTCCAAGCGATGAACGACGAGATAAAGGGCATTGTCGCGCTTGGCAACACCGCAAAGAAGATAATAGATGCGGCGAAAAACAACGGATACAAGGGAATAATCGAACATGAAGAGGGCGACTTTAAGGCCGCCGTTGAACGCGCAAGGGATATGGCGAAGCCGGGTTACACGGTTCTTCTGTCACCTGCATGCGCAAGCTGGGACATGTTTGATAATTTTGAACAAAGAGGCGAAGTATTTAAACAGATTGTACGCGAATTTTAGCGCATGAAAAGTGTAATATTATCGCAATTGCAAGCATAAACTTATCGGCGGGCATATTCACCCGTTCGCGATACATCACCCGAAGAAAGGAGGACGGAAACATGGAACGCGCAGTTGTACAGAGGGAGAAAAACAATGCTCCCGCAAGAACGAATAGGCGGCCTGTGCAAAAAACGCGCTGGTTTGCGGCTAATGCTCCCATGGATTTCGGAATCTTTATTTCGGTTATAGTGCTGTGTGCTTTCGGGCTGGTGATGGTATTCTCGGCGAGTTATTACTACGCGCAAAGCAGTAGCGCCATCGACAATGGCTTTCACTATGTAATGAGCCAGCTTCGATATCTCGGGATAGGTATACCATGCATGATCATACTCTCCTTGATAGATTATCGTAAGCTTGAAAAGTTCAAAACGCTTGCCATAATCGTGTCGATAGTGCTCCTCGTGCTCGTGCTCATCTTCGGCAGTGAGATTAACGGTGCGCGACGATGGCTTAACTTCTTCGGAATAAGCTTGCAACCTTCGGAGCTTG
>CAYJPI010000221.1:0-4795 GCA_964372005.1 uncultured Oscillospiraceae bacterium
TGCCGTACAAACCTTTTTTATCAAGTAAAACACCAACCTCGACTGTTTTGTTTCATATTTCGGCTAAAAAATAATAATTTTCACCTCAATATGATGGTATAATCATATCATGGTAGAGATAAAGATACAACATTCGTTTAGGAGGTTTTATAACTAGGTTCTATGAGTTTAAGTTAACATGCACAAGTTACGCGACAATACATCTTGACAAAATAACTTTTGCTGATTAAAATTTATCCATATGATCTTGAAGGAGAAAATACAATGTTGACACAGCACGAAAACGAATTGATGGAGTATATATGGAAATTCCCCGAAGGATTAACGCATGTTGAGATGTTGGAAAACGACCAAGAACGATCTTGGCGAGACAGCACGGTTCATCTTTTAATCAACGGGTTGCTGCGCAAGGGAGTAATAAAAGTTGTTGGTAAACGCCCTTCCGGAAGACGTCACAGCCGTATTTTTGCGCCGGCAATTTCACGAGAAGAGTATCTCGAAAATATCGCGTACAATACTCTTGTAGACGTAGGCGATGATGGTTTTTTACGTCTATTTATGAACTTTGTTGCACAAAAGCCTTTATCGAAAAATACACGCCAAAAACTTTTACAGCTTTTGCATGACATGGAAGCGACGGAAGATTCCGAGTGAGTTTATCGTTTGAATTTCACTTCTTCCATAACTAAAACAAACCGAAACCGTGATAATTCCCGGTTTCGGTTTGCTTTATGTGAAAATAAAATTTCACAAACTAACGATGTTCCCCCCCACTGTCGGTGGCAATTTATAAGCTCATTGCCTCAAGTTCTTTTGCAGTTTCATCCACAAGGCGTTCCGCTTCTTTAACGTTTTTGCCTGCCATTTTTTTAATGCCGAACAGGCCGCCTGTGAGTTTATCCAATATCATATTTCCTGCCATGTTGCTTACGCCTGCCTCATCTGCCTTTTGAATCTGAAAAGCCTGCGCCTCTTTCTTTGTACTTGCAACTACGATTTGCACCTGATTCTGCGAATCCAATGCAGGAAATGCTATGAGATAAACCAAACCATGCTTAACCAAAGATGGGCGACCTGCCGAAAAAGGCTTATCCTTAATCGCTTCGTACAGGCTTTCAATGGTGTAAGCCCCTTTTGTTTGAATCTTCTTGAACTTTATTCCCAATGCCATGGTAATTCTCCCCTTCTGTCATTTACTGAACCATTATAACATAATAAAGTGCAAAAAACTGAAACTATCAAAATTGATAGTTTCAGTTTTTGTGATGTCCACATAAGTGTCCATGCGGTGCAATATAGTGTCATGACCTTTCAAATACATACCCTTCATTGCGGCTTGCAACGATATTGTATCCACTATTTTGCAGTTTTTTTCTAAGCCGAGAAACAGCATTTTGTATCGCAGCTTTTTCACCTCCCGGCAATTGTCCCCATACCTCTTTGTAAACTGTTTCAGCCGGCACTACTTCATCTTCCCGCCTCGCCAAATAGAGCAGTAATGAAAACTCCCTCGATGTAAGCGCCAAGTCCACATCGTTAAGTTTCGCCTGTCTTAAGGATAAATCAAGCCGCAAGTTTCCCCTAATCACGGATGTGTGGTTGTCTTTTTGCTGTTTTTTTAGCAAACCTTCGACTCGCGCAATAAATTCATCTATGAAGTATGGTTTTACCATGTACATATCCGCGTCGCTACTCATTCCTTCTACGATATCCTCGTGCTTGTTTTTGCTGGTTAGCATTAAGACAGGGCAATCATTTTTTCCCTTGATTTCGCTTGCAAAGGCAAGCCCATTGCCGTCCGGTAGCATTATATCGAGTACCGCAATATCGATCTTTTCCAGTTCGCTTTGCAAGGCTCTTGCCTCTTTTAGTGTTTGCGCGGTGTGTACGCTATAGCCTTTTCTTTTAAGCATGTTCGCGTTTAGTGTAAGTAGATTCACATCATCTTCAACCATAAGTACAATCGTGTTCTCGCTCATTTTCATGTCTCCTTATACATTGGTACGGTGAATTTAACTTTCGTTCCCTTTTCGATTTCGCTCTCGATGCTCACATCTCCGCCATGTGCTTCTATCGTTTGTGCTACTATGTACAGCCCTAAGCCGTTTCCATTGTCACTACGGTCTTTGGGGTATCGGCTAAATAAATCCGGCAATAGTTCCGAAGCGATACCTTTGCCCGTATCGCTTACGGTTATCTCTAAATGGCCATCCTTCTCTAAGGCTGACAGGGTAATTTCCTTTCCTTTTGCATATTTTATGGCGTTTGACATTAGGTTTAATATGCATTGGAGCAGTCTCTCCTCGTCGCCGTAAACTAAAGGCAAATCCTCGGGAACTTGCGTTATTAGCGCGATGCTTCCATCACTCATAACCGGGAAATGCTGTGTGGTGACTTTACTGAGTATTTCTTTCATGTCCACACTCACAAGGTGTAGCTTAAATGTACCCGCATCGATTGCCGAAACATCCAAAAGCTGCTTTACCATTCGAGACAGCCTCATCGCTTCGCCGCTTATCACGCGCATATTATTTTTCACCATGCCTATTTCTATGTCTTCATCTTCGGTTGCCAGCTGGTCGGTAAATTGTGCATATCCGGAGACGGTTGCTATCGGTATTTGCAATTCATGCGATAGATTACGCATAAATTCCTCTTTCATCTCTCCTGCGCGCTTTAACGTTTCAGCCTCTGCTCGGCTTTGCTGTTCGGCGAGGTGGACGGCTTCGGTTTTTCTTCCCGTATCATGAAGAAGTGCCGCAGTTTGAATGAATACAAAGAGCATCAATGCAAGATCTCCCATCTCAAACCTTGCATCAAAGAAAGAACGCGCAAGGTAGTACATTGTATCGTTTAAGATGGAAAATACCAGCGGCAATAAACCCACCACAAACAAGTAATGTTCGGGCTTTGCGGTGCGCGCGCACGCCATGCGAATCAGGCATACGATGGCAGCCAGTCCAAGCGCAATTGTAGCTATAACATTGATAATTTGGAATACAAGCATCGTAATCGATACCTGCATTGTCGGCAAGAAAAAGCAGCTGATAGCATAAATCGTACACATCAAAGCATATGCCTTGATGCACGCGCGCGGCAACACCTTAGGCATCACATGCATTGCGATTAGGAATATCAACGCAGAGGCCATCGGCCATGTGAATTGTTGAAGGCGAAAGCCAAAATCCCACGATATTGTTGGCATCCACTCCCCAAACACCACAATGCCCGTTATACCCATGCGAAAACCCCACACCAGCGAAAGTACGGCAAAGTAAAGATGCGAGGTGTATTTGCTTAGAACTGTGTACAACAGCAAATGTGCCGCCGTCAACGTAAAAAAGAGCGCCACCACCACGCCGGCCATCCCGTAATCCAATGCAATACGGCTATGCATACGCTCTGCCGAACCGAGTGTTAAGCTTGCAGCGATATTACTGCCGATGTGTACAAAGTTGTTGCCCTGCCTTACGATTTCAATAACGCCGTTTACCGGGCGAACCTCAATTGTAAGATAGGCATGGTGCGGAACAGATTCCTCCGCCGTAAGCGCAACCGTGCCAACCTCCTGAATTAGTTCCCCATTCACATATATGCGTTCACAAAAGTCGAGGCTACGATCGGTGATGATGTAGCGTCCATCATCGGGCATGAGATAAATCATCCGCGATGTAGTGACCGGCGAGTTGTAAGGCTCTTGTACCTTAGCCTCATCTTCACGCAAGCGAAATTCTTCGGGCGTTAGAAGTTCACCCGCGATGAATTGTTCGTGCGGCGCCATAGTCGCTACGGAATTCTCAAAGTCAAACTCGCGCAAATCGTAAACGCCTGTGTCCGATGTTACTTCTACAAATCGCTCGCTATCCATCGTAGGCAAAATCCTCACATACCAAATGGCTAAACAAAATGCAATTACTCCCGCGAGCGCTAAAAAAAGCGTGATATTTTTTCGGTTTAAAGTCTTGAATTTATATTTCATTAAGAATACTCCTTTTATTACTCCCCTCCTATTTTACATGGTTGAATTAGATTTTTCTACTGTTCAATTTGTTTTTTGGGAGATTTAAGTGAATACTCTACTAAAAAACCGCCACGGTAAATTCCGTGGCGGTTTTCGTGTCGCTTATCTAAGCGGTTATGTCATTCGGTTGATTATGCGATTTCGTCTTCTTCCTCTTCCTTCTTCTTGCGGGAAAGGAGAGCAACTACTACCTGGATGAGAGTGATTGCTGCCATGAGGAGAGTCCATCTGTCAGTCATCTGCATCGGGAGGCTCATGTCTTCCGTGATGATGAACGCGATGATCGCGCCAAGCATCGGGAGGATACTCGAGAGTCTCCACATGCCCTTACGCTTCATATCCTTCTCTTCTTCCTCGGTGTGGTAGTAGCCTTCTTCATCCTTGCGCTTCTTGTAGTAAGTAACGAGGAGGTAGATGCTCATCATACCGGTGATGATGGTGAGGATAAGGTTTACGAGCGCCCATGCGCCGGGTGCTGCTGCCATCGGGATGATGGGCTCTTCGATTTCCGCTACGGGCTCAGCATCGGGCTGGTCAGCGAACGGGATCTCAGGCTCAGCTATCTCGGTAACGGGTGCTTCCGGCTCAGGCTCCGTTATCGGAGTCGGGTCGGGTACGGGGTCAACGGGAGTAGGATCTACCGGGTCGGGGTCAACCGGATCGGGATCAACCGGGTCGGGGTTTACCGGCTCGGGGTCGGGATCAACCGGCTCAGGGTTGGGTTCGGGGTTGGGTCCGGGACCGTCTGTGGATGAGATCGTGAGTGTACCTTCA
>CAYJPI010000222.1:0-4762 GCA_964372005.1 uncultured Oscillospiraceae bacterium
AAAGGCATTAGCTCCGCGCGATGCTACGTAAAGCTCGCCATTAAGCTTATCAAACTCCTCCTTCGACTGCTCCTCACGGCAAAATACCTTAACAACGCGTTGCCCCTCTATCATCTCTTCAATGTAACCGTTAACCTCGCCGACATTCTTTTGCTGCGCCTTGAAGTATTCGGCTGATTTACCTCCAAGCTTCTTAAGCGCTAAGAACATCGTCATCAACACCAATACAACAAGCACGGTGAGCAATGGGTTTAAGAATAGCATCACGAAAAATACGCCCACAATCGTTATGCTCGATGAGAAAACCTGCACAAGGCTCTGGCTAAGCATCTGGCGAAGTGCGTCGGTATCGTTCGTGTATCTGCTCATGAGTTCGCCATGCGTATTCGTGTCAAAAAACTTTACGGGGAGCTTTTGCATATGCGTGAACATATCATTCCTTATTCTAAGGAGCGTCTCTGATGCTATCTTCACCATGACGCGGCTATAAATGTATGATGTGATTACCCCCAGAGCATACACAATCACCATCGTCATAATTAAGCCAAGAAAGCCCGATAGGTCAGGGCTATCCTTACCAACAAGCGGCAAAAGATAATCATTTATAAGCGGCCGCAAGAAATACGATGAAGCTACGCTCGCCGCGACGGATATGATAACGCATACAAACACGAATACCAGATGAACCCGATACTTGCCCATGTAGGATAGTATTCGCGATAATGTCTTTTTTGCATCCTTGGGCTTTGCTTTGGGCCCACCAAATCCCGGCCCTCTTCCCGGTCCGCCACCGGGTCCTCCAATTTGTCCCCTATCCTTACTCATCATCGCCACCTCCCTTCACTTGGCTTTCATACACCTCTTTGTATATGTCGGAGCTTTGCATCAAGTATGCATGGTCGCCGATGTCGGCTACGCGCCCTGCATCGAGCACGATTATACGATCCGCATCCATCACGGACGCAATTCGCTGTGCAATAATTATCGTCGTCATTCCACTAAGCTTTTCTTTAAGCTCGCGGCGTATCTTCGCATCAGTGGCTGTGTCGACTGCGCTTGTCGAATCGTCGAGTATCATCACCTTAGGCTTTTTTAGTAGCGCACGCGCTATGCACAATCGCTGTTTCTGCCCTCCCGAAACATTCACACCGCCTTGGCCGAGATTCGTTTCATACCCATCGGGGAAGCTCATTATAAAGTCATGTGCCGCCGCGGCTTTTGCTGCCTCGTGGATCTCGCTGTCGGTCGCATTCTCATTGCCCCACATGAGATTTTCCTTAATTGTACCGGAAAAAAGAACATTCTTTTGAAGTACCATTGCAACTTCGTCACGCAGCGATTGAAGCTTATACTCCCTCACATCCACACCACCGACGAGTACGCGCCCACCATCCACATCGTAAAGCCGCGCAATAAGCTGAACGAGCGATGTCTTGCCCGATCCCGTACCGCCGATTATGCCTATCGTTTCGCCTGACGATATCTCAAAGTCTATTCCATTAAGGGTTGGATGCTCACTCGTTTTTTGATAGCGAAAGCTCACATTATCAAAGCGCACGCTTCCATCTTTAACAGTATCCTTTGCTCCACTTTCAATCTCCTTGATATCCACTTCCTCATCTAACACTTCCATGATACGTTGGCGTGATGCACGCGATACCATCATCATAATAAACACCATACCGAACATCATGAGCGATATGAGAATCTGCGATGTGTATGTGATAAAGCCCATCAAGTCACCCGCAAGCATATCTGCGCCGATTATGCGCAATCCTCCAAAATAACATACCGCTATCATGCACCCATACATCACAAATTGCATCACGGGCATGATGTAAACGGTGATGTACTCCGCTTTTAATTGTGCCTTAAACACGCGATCCGCGGATGATCTGAATTTATCGGTTTCGTGATCCTCTCTGACAAATGCTTTTACCACGCGCATTCCCACTAAGTTCTCTTGCACAGTCGCGTTCATTTTATCATATTCCTTGAGCATCTTTTGAAAGCGAGGGTGTGCAAAGCGCAAAAGCACCACAAGCGCAAGCACAAGTATCGGAAGCGCAACAAGAAATACCGTCGAAAGTTCGGCGTTAATTTGTATAGCCATAATCATCGCGCTAATGAGCATCACGGGCGAACGCACAGCCATACGTAGCACCATCATAACCGACATCTGGGTGTTTGTAACATCCGTAGTCATTCGTGTTACGAGTGATGCGGTGCTAAACTTATCCGCGTTGGAGAAAGAGAATTTCTGCACTTTTTCAAAAAGTGTGGATCTGATATTCTTCGCAAGGCCCGCCCCGGCCGTCGCCGCAATTCTAGATGACATTGCACCGAAAAACAGTGCAAAGCATGCCATCAAAACCATCAGCAATCCCGTCCTTGCGATATAATTCAAATCTCCATTATATACACCCACGTTTATAATATTCGTCATCAAAAATGGAATAAGCACCTCAAGTATAGTTTCGATAGTCACGAAAACCGGTGCCAAGATTGCTTGCCTTTTGAACGTGCCAAAAAGTTCCCATATTTTTTTAGCCATTATGTCGCTCCCTTCACAGACATCAATTATATCCACTTCATAAAGTAAAATATGCCCATTTTTTTGTAATTACATATGCATAGCCGCAACTTTATTTTGTCGCGGCTATTGTAAATACGTAATGATATAGGCATGTTTGAACTTTTATTCTTCTTTATCTTCCTCGGTTTTGTTCCAGCTCGCGTTTTCCTCTTTCTCAGTAACCGCTCCCTCAGCGCCGAAAATGGGATTATCCTTCAGGTATTTCGCATACATAATGCGCCAGAAGAACCCACCGCCGATAATTATAGTGGCTATTATCAACACCCCTAACCAAATCGGCCCCGATGGTTCTACATCAGGCTCTACAATCTCAACCGCTTCCGGTGCGGGGGTGGGCGTTTGTGTAGGTTCGGGTGTTGGCAAAAATGCAGGGTCGATATCGTATGACAAAGACGAGATAACCTCTCCTGCCGACTCTGCATACACTGCTACCTCTGTTACACCATCTACAATCGTTGTTTCAAAGGTAACATCGCCGAGCGTGGTGAATTCGGGTTTAAGCATCATTACAAATCCATCACTGCCATAAAGAATCTCTGTGCCGCCGTCATTATTGTTCATGGTTACCGAACCTGCCTCGAGCACAAGTCCCTCAAGGCGCACCATAATCGCCGATTGATCCGCAGGCACGCTCATCTGCACGAGCAAGGTGTTGTCGGGCGCTACATAGGCATCCTCCGCCAATATCTGCCCATCAACACGGCCGGTCATCATATCTTCCGATGCAAGCGCACTGATCGGCATCGATAGTGCAAGCACGCATAGAATGCCACAAGTTAACCGCTGAATTTTACGCATTCATATCCTCCGCGCCGCCGCCGCGGCGCGCACGGGGCTACGCATATACCTAAACCCGCTCGACCATGCTTCAGTCACCACGATGTTGTTATCCGAGGATGAGCAATGTGCAACCATATATGTTCCATCCTCTTCTTTGGACACGACTATGCCCACATGATTAACCTTCACGCTTCCGGGTATTGCACGGAACGCAAGGTCACCGGGCTGTGCTTCATCCCATCCCAATGTTTCGGAATTACTCCATTGGTTAGACGAGCCATTTCCTATTACATCCTTAACGCTCGTATCTTCTACTGCATTTATAAACGCCCATGTAACGAATCCGCTACAATCGAGCCCGTAAGGGCGAAGCGTCCCCGTGGTAGGGCTTCCTTCGGATGTAACTCGCGTGGGTATGCCCCACTCCGGGTTCCAGCCTATCTCTGCATATTTTCCGCCCCAAAAATACGATAGTTTATCAACGAGAGAGTATGCTGTCAGCACTACTTGCTCGCGTCCAACCTCAAGTCCATCCGGCATAGCGGAAAGTATCTCGGCCTCTTGCGCTTCATCCAAATCATTGAATGTTTCATCCCCGGTAATGGCTGCAAAAACAGTCATAAACTCGGGTTGCATCAGTTCGTTAAGATGGTTCATTTTTTCAACATCGAAGCCGTAAAATTCTGCACCTTCCTCCGCTGTCAATCCGGTAAGCAGAACCTTTAGCGTGCCATCATCTTCAATATGGTAAGTAAGGTTAACCATGTCTTCGAACACATCGGCTATACCTTCAAGCGGCACTCTACGTAGGTTTACAAGATCGAGCGGCTCATCCACATCCAGCGCATTCATCGCAACAAAAACCGCAAGTATGTCAGACCAATTTGTAACCTTAAATTCCGAAACCTCCTCCATCGACGCATCCGATGTGGGGAACTTCAACTCAAGGTTCGCCTTCTCCATCGCGTAGAGCTCGCTTTCAAGCAATCCACTATCATCGAGGAGCAAAGGCACAGGTTCATAATATGCCATTTCTTGTTTGCCTGTTACCGATAGAAGCTGCTCTATTCTTGCATACAGGCTCGCCTCCAATGCTTCCATTATAGGCGCCAATTCTTCCGCTATTTCATCGCGATAGTACGCATAATTGCTGTAACGTTCTGAGCTTGTTCCCTGAGGCGGTCTTGTTGGCGGTACCGCTTCTTCATACTCTTCATTGCTCAGCACCTTTATCGCTCTTTCTACGGTGAACTCCTCAAACGATACAGGGTGCATAGTGGTGTAGGAAGCCATGTAAGTGCCAATCGTCCCTATATCAAAACCACCATCGGACAGCATCGTGACTGACAAAGCCGTTCCCATTTCATCTATCGCAGATATGCCCTT
>CAYJPI010000223.1:0-3991 GCA_964372005.1 uncultured Oscillospiraceae bacterium
ATAGCACGTGCATCTGTCATGATACATAAACGATAGCCCTTTTTAATAAGCTTCTTTGGAATAATGACACGGCAAATTGCCATTGCATCTTCTTCTCGCACACCGATGTGAAAAAAGATTTCTTCACGCAACTCGGAAAGTCCGAACGTGTAAATGTTTTCGTTGCTGTCTGAAAACATGCTAGCAACAGGTGCTGACACCGCCGTCATCGAACGAAACGGTGTAGCATAATCTGCATCCACCGCACGATTCATGCGGCAATTCGGATGCCATACTCCCGCACAACGCACATAAGGAATCGCCCACTTTATTGTAACATCTTCCTCTTCGCATTGTTCGAAAGTGAATGTGTACCACGTCGTACCATTCGGTTGCTTCACCTCAGTATATTGATAGAGCACTTGCTCATTAATTATAGTCGGTTTTGAATTTTCCATTCAGAGCCTCCTTAAGTCTCAATTATTTTCATCTTGCTGTCTGTTGTTGCTTTAGCAACACCATTTTCACAGACAACTGAAAGTGTGCCGTCCACAACAGGATAGTGGTGCAATGTGAAGTTCTTCATAAAACTCGCCGGTTTAATGCTAATGCTATTTGTGCGTGCATCCACACGAATGCCGACAAGATGATGTGCATAAGCGCTAATAGTCGCAAATGATACCTCGGGATATTCACGTCGAAACAGTGTCGGGTCAATGACTTTTTTTAGCCAAAACAAGCCCTTTCCCTCGTCTCCTGCTGCGAAAAAAGTGTCCGGTAGATGAGAAAGAGTCTCGACATTTGTGTCATGCTCAACTACATGCATATGTAAATTTGTTCTATCGCATTCACGTTTTACCGTATCTGCGACGACATCATAATAATGAAGCGCCGTGTTAAACCCGCCTGTGTGCACAAATGAGCCGTTAGGATTGCGAGCGGTGTAAAACATATCCTGCTCGGTGTTGTACCATTCTTGCTCCAACATTGTCCGAATATGTGCCGCAAGTGCTTGACACCGCAATGCGCCCTCACGGTTACCCGCCACATCATACAGCCCTGCCATTGAAAGATACCCTCGAATTTGCAACGCAAGCATATCTACCATGACATCTGTTTTGTCGTTTGCTAATTCGTGATATGATGGAATTCCACGTCGACTACACGCTTCTTTGCGCTCCAAAATGCCATCTCCATTTATATCCCACGTTGCCACATACTCGTGCATGGTAAGCTCATAAAACCGTACAAAATCAGGATGATGCACATAGTCTATATCACCCGTTTTCAAATACATACGATAGCAACAATCTATAATATCAAAGTTAGCAGGGAGGTTGTACCAAAAATCATTATCGTTGGTATAGTCCACAGGACATGGACGATAGTGTCGGTCAATTTCCCAAAACGAACAGTAGTCTTTACTTTTTGAAATGCTTTGCGCAAAGCGCAACAGCATATTTTTTGTGTGATTTTGCAATCCAAGTGCGTGTGCGCCCGCTGCTTGATGAGCCACATCTCGCATGCAAAATGCTTCTCGTTGTGGCAATGCTGCTTCATACCAATCACCAACTAAATCATTTTCGTGTGCGTAGACAAGTGCTTGCTCTTTTGCCCAATTAAATCCTTGCTCAAGCACTGAGTCATCACAGGTAAACGTCAACTTTCCTTTTTCCATATGAACCTCCTACTTGTTAATCACGAAAAATAATTCCTGGGCCAAAGGGCGCAAACGCTGTCATTATATAAGAATTAACACAATTGTCCCCGTTGTCATAGGCAAACTGCCACATCTGCGCACACATCATACGCACGACATCTGAGTATTCGTGTTGCTCGAAATCCGTATATCCGTGAATCAAATTGTGCATTTCTAACGGGTCGTTTTCTAAATCATACAGTTCGTCAAAATCGAATGCATTAAATACATATTTCCATTTATTATTAAAAACACTTCGCTGTATACCGTAGACTTCATTTCCATTCGATTGAGTAAATGCATATTCACGCCATTTTTCCGGACGCTCATTGAATAAGAATGGTACTATAGATCGCCCAGCAAAAGTGCGGTCGGTTTGCACGTTTGCTAATTCCAGAAATGTCGGTGCAAAATCTGCTAATGAGATGAATGCATCTTCTTCTCGATTTGGCTGTTTTATAAGTCCACCGCCAACAAGTCCGCAAACATGATACGCTTCACGAAAACACGGCAATCCTTTTGCCCATAAACCATGTGCCCCTACATAGTCACCATGATCGGACACGTAGAAAATGAGTGTGTTTTCCATCATGCCATTGCGTTCTACAGCATCCACTATTTTACCAAATAAGTAATCTTCATAGCTACAAAACGCATAAAAGCGGCGCACACTTTCACGTTGTTCTTCGTCAGTCAGTTGATTGTACCTTTGTTGTGTACGACGATAAAGTGCGGGTTTATCCAACATCACATCGTGAAAGTTTTCTGGCAACTCGATGTCATTTGGGTCATATAAATCTAAAAAGCGTTGTGGAACGAAATAAGGATCATGTGGGCCGACAGTCCCCGTGAAGATGAAAAATGGTTTGTCTGCCTCTATGCTATCCAGTTTTGCAACCGTTGCATCAACAACCTCTGCATCTTTGTATGGCGATTCATCTATGCCATACTGAACATAGTATTCATAACCTTCCCTGCGAATACGTGCTTCGTCACGTGGTTCGCTTTCAGTATCGACAGTATGTAGTCTCTTTGTATACAGATCCCATTCCGACATATCCGATACATGTGGATATTTATGATACTGTGAATAGTTATGATAGAGCGGTTCAAATCCAAAGTCTCCAGGCGATTGTTCTGCGCTGGCATGCCACTTTCCTGAAAAATACAAATTGTATCCTGCCTCTTTCAAATCTTCTGAAAACACTTTCGTCCCCTCAAATAATCCTCGTGAAAGTGTATTGCTCACACCAACATTGTTCCAAACTCCATGCCCTGATGGATAAAGCCCTGTGAAAAATGTGGCACGGGACGGACAACAATGCGGGGATGGGCAAAACGTGTTACGAAATAATACGGATTTTTTGCGAAAAGCATCGATGTTTGGTGTGATGGCAGGGCTTTCACGAAACAGTGTATCCCCACGTTGATGATCTGTCATAAAAACGATGATGTTTGGTTGTTTCATATATATACCTTTTATCCTTTCACTGCGCCTAGCGTAATCCCAGACACAAAATATCTTTGCAACAGTGGGTAAATAATGACAATTGGTAACACAACAACAATCGTTGTCGCAGCTCGCACTGTTGTCGGTTGTAAAGAGCGCATTGCTTCTTCAATTCTTTGAGCCTCCATTAACTGTTGCATTGCCTCTGCTTGATTGAGCAGTCTATACAAGATAATCTGCAAATTGTCCCAAACACCGTCCTTGCTGTACAACGAAACATCGAACCACGAGTTCCAGTGTCCCACACCAACATAAACAGCGATACATGCCAACATAGGTACGCAAAGTGGTAACACAATTTTGAAGAAAATACGAATTTCACTAGCACCATCGATTTTTGCGGATTCAAATAATGCCTCCGGTAAATTTTGAATGAATGACGATGTAAGTAGCATATAATATGCACTAAAAAGAGAGGGAATAATGTATACCCAGAAAGTGTTTAGAAAACCGAGATCCAACATGAGCAAGTATGTTGGAATGAGTCCACCACCAAAATACATAGTAATTAAGAATACTATACGCATAAATTTTCTTCCGTAAAAGCGTCTGCAACTCACAATGTATCCAAGAAGCGCATTGCAAAGCACTGCAGTTACTGTGCCAACGAGAACGCGCAATACTGAAACTGCAAAACCTCGCCACAGATCGTCATTTTCAAAAACAAAGGCGTAATTTTCTAATGTAAACACACGAGGCCATAAGTAAATTCCTCCCGTCACTGCATCTGTGCCTTGATTGAATGACAGAGCAAGTGTGTTGAGAAACGGATACAACATACAAATTGAAAACAAAATCATGAA
>CAYJPI010000223.1:4001-4755 GCA_964372005.1 uncultured Oscillospiraceae bacterium
GAATATAGCATTGCTTACATCAAATATGCGTCCCGCAGTTGTTTGCCTAAATATAGCACGATTCATGTATAATCCCCCTTTTAAAATATAGCAGCTTCGCCAAATCTTTTAGAAATGCGGTTTGCGATGAATACAAGAGAAAATCCAATTATAGATTTCATCAAACTGACAGCTGTACCAAGAGAATAAAACCCATTTTGTACTCCATAGCGATATGAATAAGTGTCTATAACATCCCAATATGGTTGTGTCGACGATGTTCCGATAATCAAATGGTATTCAAAACCCGCATTCAACAGGCTTCCAATGCCTAAAATGAACAATAAAACAATAGTGGAGCGTATAGACGGCAAAGTAATATGCCACACTAATCCAAATCGTCCCAAACCGTCCAATGCACCTGCTTCATAAAGTTCCGCATCGACACCGGTAATTGCCGATAAGTATATAATTGCCGACCAACCTACACTTTTCCAAATGTTGATGATTACATACAAAAGCCAATAATATTTACCCTCTGATAGAAATCCGATTGACTTTTCGACAATACCCAAACTAATTAACATTTCATTAAGTGCTCCCTCGTTTGATAAGATTGAAAAGACCATCGATCCTGCCACGACCCACGATATAAAGTGTGGTAAATAAGAAATTGTTTGCAGGAATTTCTTCGCAAAACTCACACGAATTTCGTTGAGTAACAATGCAAATACAATCGGAGCAACAAATCCAATTGTCAACATCAGCCCGCTCA
>CAYJPI010000224.1:0-1905 GCA_964372005.1 uncultured Oscillospiraceae bacterium
GGGGATAATAAGACCGTTAAGACCGTTAAGACCGTTAAGACCGTTAAGACCGTTAAGACCGTTAAGAACATTAAAGGAGAATGAACATGTTATATGCAGGCATTGATCTAGGAACGAGTGCCGTCAAGACCATACTGATGGACAAGGACGGAAACATATTGAAGAGCGTATCGAGGGAATATCCCTTGAGCTTCCCGAACTCCGGTTGGTCGGAGCAGGAGCCCGGTGCATGGTGGACGGCCGTACAGGAGAGTATGGTTGAGCTGAGCGAAGGGCTTAGCGATACTATCGGCGGAATCGGCGTTGGCGGACAGATGCACGGCCTTGTCGTGCTCGATGAGAACGATGAAGTGATTCGTCCTGCGATACTTTGGAATGACGGAAGAACGGGCGAGGAGACCGATTATCTTAACGCCGAGATCGGCAAGGACAAGCTTTCGCAGTGGACGGGGAATATCGCATTTGCAGGTTTCACCGCGCCAAAGCTTCTTTGGATGAAGAAGAACGAGCCCGAGAAGTTTGCACGTATCGCAAAGATATTGCTGCCCAAGGATTACATCGTGTACATGTTGACGGGAGTGCATTCCACCGATATGTCCGATGCATCGGGATTCTTGCTGCTCGATGTTAAAAACCGTTGCTACTCAAAGGACATGCTCGACATTTGTGGAATAACCGAGGCGCAGATGCCAAAGTTATTTGAGAGCTATGATGTCGTCGGTTGTGTTAAGGATGAGCTTTGCACTGCATTGAAGCTTGAATCGAGCGTGAAAGTGGTTGCGGGCGCAGGCGATAATGCGGCGGCGGCTGTCGGCACGGGTACGGTAGGCGATGGATTTTGCAATATCTCGCTGGGCACATCCGGGACGGTGTTTATTACGAGCGACAAGTTTGCCGTTGACGAGTATAACGCACTACACGCTTTTGCACATGCGGATGGAACATATCACCTCATGGGATGCATGCTTTCGGCGGCTTCGTGCAACAAATGGTGGGCTGAGGATATACTCGGCACGAAGGATTTTGCATCATTGCAAGCGAACTTGACCGATGACAAGCTCGGCAATAATGATGTGTACTATCTTCCATATCTGATGGGGGAGAGGTCGCCTCATAACGACCCGGACGCAAGAGCTTGCTTTATCGGAATGCGCATGGATTCTTCAAGGGATGATATGACGCAGGCGATCCTCGAAGGTGTGGCGTTCGCACTGCGTGATTCCTTGGAGGTTGCAAAGGCGCTAGGGGTGAAGATTAGCTCGAGCAAGCTTTGTGGCGGCGGCGCAAAAAGCCCGCTTTGGCGCAAGATCATCGCGAATGTGATGAATATCGATATTGAGATTATCGCGGCAGAAGAAGGCCCGGGTCTTGGCGGAGCTATGCTTGCGGCCGTAGGATGCGGCGAGTTCGACAGCGTGAAGGCGGCGGCAGACCATATCGTAAAAGTGGTGGAGGTTATTAAGCCCGATGCGGCTATCGCGGCTAAGTATGAAAAACGCTATCAAGCATTTAAGACCATGTATCCTGCGTTAAAAGACGTGTTTGGTGCTTAAATAAGGATAATATGCGATAAACAAAAGCGCATCGAGGAGTGAAGTTTTCATCTCCTCGATGCGTTTGTGCTTTGATAATATGTGCTCCAAGCTGCAAAAGAGCAATGCTATTTGTTGTACCTAAAAACCGTTTCGCTTTAACTATCCGGCAACTCGGTTATGGGTTGAGGACGGCTGAAAAGATATCCTTGAGAATACGCCACATTGTACTGCTCGAGAACCTTTTGTATCTCTTCGGTTTCAACAAATTCGGCTATTGTATTGGCTTTAATCAGCTCCGCCATGAAACAGATGGATCTTAGGATGATAACGTTCTTTTCGGAAGTTGCAATATCCTTGATGATTGTACCAT
>CAYJPI010000224.1:1915-3736 GCA_964372005.1 uncultured Oscillospiraceae bacterium
AAAGCAGGTGAAAGTGAGATAATCGTAGTATATGTTGCATAGCCCGAGCCAAAATCGTCTACGGAAATCTTGCAACCGAAGCTACGAACCTGTTCTATGAAATCGAAAAGCATTTCATCTTGGTAATTTTCAGTTTCAACAAACTCGATAACCAATCTTTCGCAATTTGAATATTTCCCAAGTTGCCTATAAAACCACCTTCTAAAGGTATCACTCGATATATCATAGGCGGAAATATTGATCGACAACTGTTCCGTGCGATCAGCAAACTCCTTCAATGCCCTTTTTACCATGATCTGGCTCAAACGATTGTAAATCTTATATTTTTTTGCAACCTCTAAGAATTCACCTGGGCTGCGAACCTTCCCTTGCGCATCTACCAAGCGCATGAGAGACTCGTATTTTTCGATTTTTCCGGTTTTATTGTTGCGGATACCCTGATAATAGGGAACAACGCGGCCGGCTTCCATAGCGAAGTTTATTAAATCCAATACTTCTGCATCTTTTTTAATCGTGTCGGTTATATCCAAGCTATCGGGGGTGATGTTGAAATTCTCCTGCGTGTCCCTTGCAAGCAAAAGTGAAAGGAGTGCCCTTTCAATCAACCTATCCTCTTGTAAAACTACAGCAAAACGCGACACTGCACTGATCTCCACGGCTGAAGATGCTGATGACTCGAATTGATAATAGAATTGTTTCATAAGTGCAAGGAAATCTTCTTTTCCTATGTCACTGTTTGCGGCCAGTACGAACTTATTATAGTTATACGAATAAAGGTATATTACCTTGTCCAACTTGAGTTGGTTTAAACCAAGTTGTACATGAAGTAGAACATCCTTACAGCCGGCATAGTATAGCTCCTCGCCATATGCGGCTATAGATAAATCCGCGTTGACAACCTCTGTCATGCATAGTTTGTTAAAATTAAGACGTTTCATATCCTGATGCAACTTGGCTATGCCTTGTACACCTAAGTTTACATCAATGTAGGAATTATTCATTATCCACACTTTCCCCGTTTAGTCTAATACGGTCATTATAGCAGTAAGACGGGCAATAAGCAAATGTTTTTGGAAAGATCTTGGAGTAACATTTTCATTATATACAAATCAATTATGTTTGACTTTTTTTGCGGAATATAAATATAATAAAGGTAAAAATGAAAAAGAAAGTAGCTACATTATGATTATGGATATTGAAAAAAACACAACAGGGGTTTTGCTTATGGGCGGCAAGGGTAGCCGCATGGGATATGTTGATAAGAGTAGCCTCACATATCAAGGAACTCGTTTCTTCGATATTGCGATTAAGGCTCTTAGTCGTTTTTCGTCTACCGTGGTGTCTGCAAATGGGATGGATGAAAAATGGATAGGAGATTGCCGTGTTGTGCAAGACATAGTAGATGCCGGGCCGCTTGGCGGGATCTATTCAGTGCTAAAAACTATTGATACGATGTATATGTTTGTTATTTCATGTGACATGCCCTACATGAATGATGCAATGATCGCACATGTTTTAGAGCAAGCCGAAGAAGGGTACATGGCATATGTTCCACGCATCGGTGAAAAAATAGAGCCATTATGTACCCTTTACCGCACGGACATACTCGCCTATGTTGAAAACAACATAAAGGACGGCAAATTTTCAATTCGTAAATTGTTTGATGAAATTCCGACGCAATATATTGAAATGAGCAAGGAGGCAAAGCAAACCTTCTTCAACGTAAATACACCGAGCGATTATTCGAGTGTCAGGTAAGCTTCGCCTATGCGCTTAATATGCCATTAGCACCCGACAAGCAGGGGATTCACATCCCCTTCA
>CAYJPI010000224.1:3785-4698 GCA_964372005.1 uncultured Oscillospiraceae bacterium
TGAACCGGGTTCGATTTTATGGTCAACCCCGTCTATCATAAATATTCCTTCACCCTTATGCAAAAAGGCGTAATGAGGCCAAGGATGCTTATGCACCTCGGAAAATGCGCCGGGCTGGAGAGTGAAACAGCGCATAACATAGTCCTTCCAGAAACGTTCGGGCCCAAATACGATGCTTTTTGTAGCCCCTTCAATAAAATGGCCACCCTTCGATAAAGGAAGGTTCTCGATTTTTCCTACCGGATTTTTTTCCATATTTCCTCCTGATGTTTTCTTCTTAGGATAGCATAGAGTGTAATAAACATCAATAATTGCTTAGCATTATGTCGAATAATTAACAAATATATGAATTTTATCTATTTGTACTTGCGTTATTTATTTTGCTGTGCTATTATTCTACAAGTTGATTCGTCAACAAAAACTTTAAGGAGAAAGAACAATGAAAAAACTATTTGTAATGATGTTGGCTTTGGCAATGACCTTGAGCCTCGTCGCTTGCGGATCCTCCGAGGAACCCGCAGAAGCACCCGCAGCGGAGCCCGCTGTTGAAGCTCCCGCAGAAGCACCCGCTGAAGCCCCGGTGGAAGAACCTGCTGAAGCACCCGCAGAAGCACCTGCTGAAGGCCAGAGCGTAACCGTGCCGATCACAATCGTGAACAGCACAGGCGTTGAGATCTTTGAAATGTACGCTTCCGTTTCAGGCACTGAAACTTGGGGCGATGACATGCTCGGCGAAAACACCATCGCTGATGGTACATACGGCACTTCGAGCTTTACCTTTGATGCAAACAGCCTCGTTTGGGACTTCAGCATCGTTGATGGCGAAGGCAACCCCCTCGATTTCTTTGGCGTTGACTTTACCAATGCAAGCGTTGATGGCGCAGTCTTGGAGTTTGGTTTCAATGAAGCCGGC
>CAYJPI010000225.1:0-4648 GCA_964372005.1 uncultured Oscillospiraceae bacterium
GAATGAATGAACATTGTTTCAAGAAAAATGCTTTTAGCTTACATAAATCACCTAAAAAGTATAATTTCTTTCCTTTGAGGATGATTTTGGATTGAGTAATGAGCTGAAAAGCTTGAAATGCACAAAAAAATGAGATATACTTTGCTTTGAATGTTTTTAATCGTATTAAGGGAGGTATATTTTATATGTCAACATCTACCGCGGTGGTTGCGTCGTCTACCTGGGAGCTTATAGCATTTGTGCTATACTTCTTGGGGATGATAGGCGTAGGAATTATGTTTTATCGCAAAACCAATACATTGTCGGACTTCATACTCGGCGATCGCAGTATGGGCCCATTCGTTTCGGCGATAAGCGCAGTAGCATCCGACATGAGCGGATGGTTATTGATGGGCTTGCCGGGCGCGGTATATCTATCGGGAATGAATCAACTCTGGATAGGTATCGGCCTTGCCGCAGGAACATATGTAAGCTGGCTTGTTATTGCAAAGCGTTTGCGCAATTATTCGCAGGTGGCGAACAATGCGCTCACCATACCCGAATTTATAAAGAATCGATTCCACGATAAATCGAATGTGTTATCCCTGGTAAGCGGAGTGATAATACTCGTAATGTTCACGATATATGTTGCATCGAGCTTGAGTGCAGGTGGTACGCTCTTTACAATACTATTCCCGAACCTTACATACACGGTCGCTGTTATTATAATGACTATCATAATAATACTGTATACCTTCCTAGGCGGTTTTAAGGCGGTTTGCTGGACGGATTTATTCCAAGGTATGTTGATGCTTGTGGCCGTAATCGTTGTTCCCATGGTGGCATATGGTTCGCTTTCGGGAAACAGCATGGCGGAGCACATAGCATCGATGGATCTCGGTGCGGGATTTATGAATATCATGCAGTATCAAGACGGTACACCATATGAGCCGATAGACCTTATATCGAACCTCGCATGGGGACTTGGATATCTCGGTATGCCGCATATACTCGTTCGTTTTATGGCCGTTAAGGACTATAGGCAGATCAAGCTTTCGCGCCGCGTTGCTACCGGCTGGGTTGTTATTGCCCTCGGTGCGGTTACGGCGGTTGGCATAGTCGGGCGCATAGTGCTTGGCGATTCGCTGATGGATGCCGGAACGCACGAAACCGTGTTCATCATGCTCACGCGTGAAGCGTTTGCATTCGCGCCGTTCATAGTCGGCATACTTCTTTCCGCGATACTTGCCGCGGCGATGAGCACGGCGGACAGCCAATTGCTCGTTGTATCGGCAACCATCACGAACGATATGTATGCAAGGCTTACTAAGAAGCAGGTTGCACAAAAGACGCTCGTTATGATATCGCGCATCGCGGTTGCGGTTATTGCGCTAATCGCGCTTGTAATCGCGCTTGACGAGAATTCCACCATCATGGGACTCGTCTCTAACGCATGGTCGGGCTTCGGCGCGACATTCGGCCCCGTCATACTCATGAGCCTCGTTTGGAAGCGCATGAACCGCGCAGGTGCGATCGCTGGTATGGCGACAGGCGCACTCGTGTGGTGGATGTGGCTACAGTTCTTCTCGTTCACAGGCCTTTATGAGATAGTGCCTGCATTCATACTATCGCTCGTAGCACTCGTGGTTGCAAGCCTTGCCACCAAAGCACCGAGTGATGCAATAGTTAAGGAATTTGAAGCCGTACAGGCAATGAAATAAACCGGAAGGGGTATAGATTATGGTAAGAAAAGCCACCATGCAGGACGAAGCGGCGGTACGCGAGCTAATCGGTATGCTTGTGCATGAAACGCTCGATGAGGAATTGTTCAGAGGCATCTACATAGAGATGCTCGAGAGTGATGATCGCTATTGTTGGGTGTTCGAAGACAATGGAGAGGTGACGGGAACGCTCACCCTTCGCATTGGTTCGATGCTGTGCCGCTTGGGAACCATATCCGAAATACAGGAGCTTATGGTAAACCCCGAAAAACGCTCCAAGGGTGCAGGCGGACAACTCATCCGCGAGGCCGAACGCATAACAAGAGAACGTGGATGCGTGCGCATGGAGGTTAGCTGCTCTAACTATCGCGAGGATGCCCATCGTTTCTATGAACGCGAAGGCATGGTTTTTACAAGAAGGCGTTACACAAAGGACATGTAGAACCTACAACGGAGGGAATACACATGGCAAGAAAGCTTACAAAATGGGATCATCGCTTTATGGAGCTTGCGGGCTCTATTGCGAATTGGTCGAGCTGTTTCCAGGATAATCGCCGTATAGGCGCGATAATCGTAAAGAACAAGCGCATCCTTACCACAGGCTATAATGGTGCGCCCGCAGGGCTTGCAAGCTGTGCGGACCGTGGCGAGTGTTTGCGCCGCAAGCTCGACATCCCATCGGGCACACGACATGAGCTGTGCTATGCCATACATGCGGAGCAAAATGCCATCATACAGGCGGCTAAGCTCGGTATATCCATCGATGGTGCTACGCTGTATTGCACGCATCAACCCTGCGTGATTTGCGCGAAGATAATCGTTAATGCCGGCATCGACAGGGTGATGTATCGCGAAGGCTACCCGGATGAATTCTCGCTCGAAATCTTCAAGGAGGCGAATGTGTCGCTTGAAAGATACTGTCCCGATGAGGAACAGCCGATAGAGCCTGCGTAAATTGTGCGTTTTTTGTAACGATTTCTTGGCATCGCTTGCAATTTAAAAAAATTATAGTATAATCCATATTAGCACTCTACATAGTAGAGTGCTAATCATTATAATATGAGGTTGAAAAGATGGCACTGCATAAATTTCAGACGGAAAGCGCACGCATACTCGACTTGATGGTAAACTCCATCTATACGCATAAGGAGATATTCTTGCGCGAGCTTATTTCGAACGCGAGTGACGCGCTCGACAAGCTACATTATCGCGAATTGAGCGAAGGTACAACCGGCATCGCGCATGACGAGTTCGAAATTCGCATCGATGCGGATAAGGATGCTCGCACTTTAACCATCTCCGACAATGGATGTGGAATGAGCGAGGAAGATTTAACGAAGAACCTCGGCGTTATCGCTGAAAGTGGAACTTTAAGATTTAAGAATGAAAACGAGCTTACCGACGAAACAGCCGTAATCGGCCAGTTCGGCGTTGGCTTCTACTCCGCGTTCATGGTTGCAAAGCACATCCGCGTGGAGAGCAAAACATATGGTTCGGATGAAGCTTATGTGTGGCAGAGCGAAGGCGCAGACGGCTACACCATCGAGCCCGGCGATAAGGATAGCTACGGAACAACCATCACCCTTACACTGAAGGATGATAATGATGATGAAAAATACTCCGAGTTCCTCGAACAATATCGTTTGAGTGGGCTTGTAAAGAAGTACTCCGATTATATTCGCTACCCCATACGTATGCAGGTGGAAAGAAGCCGCCCCATCGAGGGAAGCGAAAATGGCGAGACGGAGACATACATCGAAATCGAAACCCTCAATTCCATGACACCGCTTTGGAAGCGTTCCAAGAGCGACATAACGGATGATGATTACAATAATTTCTACCAGGATAAGTTCATGGATTATGAAGCGCCCATTCGCCGCGTACATACCAGTGCGGAAGGTGCTGTTAGCTATCATGCGCTCATGTTCTTCCCTGCACGCGCACCCTACAACTACTATACCAAGGAATACGAGAAGGGCTTGAAGCTTTACGCCAATGGCGTACTTATCATGGATAAGTGCAAGGATCTCCTGCCCGATTATTTCGGTTTCGTAAAGGGGCTCGTGGATTCGCCCGATCTTTCTCTAAATATTTCCAGGGAAATGTTACAGCATGATCGCCAACTCAAGATTATTGCGGCGAATGTTGAGAAGAAGATCAAGAGTGAGATGCTCTCCATGCTCAAGAACGACCGTGAGCAGTACGAGACCTTGTACAAGGCGTTCGGCCTTCAGCTCAAGTACGGCGTATACAGCGGCTTTGGGCAGAAGAAGGAAGTGCTCCAAGACCTTTTGATGTTCCATTCCATGACGGGGGACAAGCTAATCACGCTTGCCGAGTATGTTGATGCGATGCAGGAAGGGCAGAAGGATATCTACTACGCAAGCGGCGAGAGCCATGCGCGCCTCAACACCTTGCCGCAGCTCGAGATGCTCAAGGAGAAGAATTACGACGTGCTTTTCTTCACCGATGATGTTGACGAGTTTGCCATCCAGATGCTCATGAACTACAACGAAAAATCCTTTAAGTCGATAACCAGCGGTGATCTTGATCTATTGTCCGAAGAGGAGAAGAAGGAGAAGGAGAAGGAAGCCGACGAGCATAAGGACATGCTCACTCATATCGCCGATGCACTCGGCAGTGATAAGGTTGCGGCCGTGCGTATATCCAGCAGGCTAAAGAGCCATCCCGTGTGCCTCAGCTCCGACGGGCCGCTTTCCATCGAGATGGAGAAGGTGCTCAACAGCATGCCGAGTGACGAGAAGGTCAAGGCTAAGCGCGTGCTCGAGGTTAACGCCGAGCATCCCGTATTCCAAACCCTCGCCGGCCTTTACGACACCGACAAGGCCAAGCTCGACGAGTACGCCGCTATCCTCTACGCCCAGGCTCAGCTCATCGAGGGCATCCTCCCCGAGGATCCCGCCGCCTTCGCGAACGCTATCTGCAAG
>CAYJPI010000226.1:0-4641 GCA_964372005.1 uncultured Oscillospiraceae bacterium
AGGAGGAGAGTCAATTTTAACGGCACAAATACGAAATAAACCCTCGGTAAGTTTAGTATAATACTGCTCATTTGCATCATTATGAGAGAATTCTTTGCTAAGCTTACATAGCATCACCTCCGTAATCAACATATTAGAAAGCTTTGATTTAACTGTCTCATCGGGAGCACTCGTTTCCCTTGTTTGCGTATAGATACCTTCTAACACATTTAACAGTTCCTGTTTTTTTATCGGCTTTAGCAAATAATCGTGTACTCGAAAGCGCAATGCTGCTTGTGCGTATTCAAAATCCCTAAACCCACTAACGATTATGAAATAGGGCGGATTGGGCGACCTATGTAATAACTCAACAAGTTCAATGCCTGTACGGCCGGGCATACGAACATCAGATATTACGATATCGGGTGATAGTCTCATTATATCCTCATATGCGGTTATGCCATCGGTAGCAACTCCGCATAGGCTGAATTCACCTTTGCTCCAATCGATAATATGCTTTATTTTTTCAATAACCAGCACTTCATCATCTACAATGAAGATTGACATCGTTTTCTTTTCCATAGCGAAACGTTTCGCTCCCTTCGTAAACTTGCCCTTAGTCACAATAATTTTGAAATTTTATCTTAAACCACTATCAGTATAACACTGTTGCATTAGTTTTTTCCACCTGTTTTTATCATACATCTATATTTTGTACAAGAAATATAGAAATTTTACATATATTTCAATGCTTCCTGTTGCTATAATATAATCATAGCCCCAGAAAAAAATTTGGATCCCCCACAAAGAAAGAGGAACAATTCATGAAAAAGTTAACAGCCCTATTTATGTCCTTGGCACTTATCGGCGCCGTCGCCGGCTGCGCACCGGCAGCAGAAACACCTGCGGCGGAAGCACCTGCAGCGGAAGCGCCCGCAGCAGAAGCACCTGCAGCGGAGGCTGGTGATGAAGGCTTGACTATCGGCCGTGTTGTGTTCGACCTTTCTCACCCTTACCAGCAAGCAGATAACTCCTTCTCCGAGTCCATGGCGGCAGAAAAAGGCATGGAGTACATTGCACTTGATGGCAAGTCCGATGCAGAAGCTATTTCCAATGCAGTTACCGATTTGATTTCGCGCGGCGTTGACGGCATTATCGTTCAGCCGCTCGACCCTGCCGCAGTACAGCCTTCCGTTGATGAAGCGCTTGCCGCAGGCATCCCCATTGTAACATTCTATCAACAGTCTTCAAGCATGAACACTCCAAGTGTTATGATTGACGAATACACATCCTCCAAAGAGCTCGGCGCCATGGCCGCCACAAAGTGGATGGAATGGTATCCTGATATCCCGATAAAGGTTGCAATTATCGACCAGCCCGACGTTGCATTCGTTGTTGAAAATCGTTCCGACGCATTCATCGAAGGCATTCATTCCGTAGCGCCCGAAGCTGAAGTTGTTGCTCGCCTCGATGGAAAGGGTGTACGTGATGCATCGATGACCGCCGGCGACGATCTTCTCCAGTCCAACCCCGATGCAAACATAATCTTTGGTATCAACGATGACTCCTCCCTCGGTGTTTTAGCCGCCTATGAATCCGCAGGGCGTGGAATGGCAATTGACGGTGTGCCTCAAACAGAACTTATCGTAGGTTGCGGCGGCACCGATGCAGAGATGCTTCGCGTGTTCGACCCTGCAAGCGCATTAAAGATGACCATGGCTCTCTCCGCAAAGAGCAACGGAAATGCACTCGTTGAAACACTTGAAAAAGCCATAAACGGAGAAATCCCCATGGATGAGCAAACGATCGTTACCACGCAAAACAAGATTATCGATTTCTATAACATGACTATCGATGATGCGCAAGCATTCTTAAACGACGAGTTCAACTCCACTACAAACCTAAAAGAAGAAATCGGGCTTTAATCTTAAAGCGTAAATAGACGAAAAATTGTGAAAGTACTGCCGGTAATGTATATCATTGCCGGCAGTAAAGCCAAAAACTCGAGGTGATTTATGTCAGATTACATTTTAGAAATAAATGATGTTACCAGATCGTTCCCCGGCATTATGGCACTTAAAGGAGTTTCATTTCCAATAAAGAGAGGCACCGTGCATTGTATCGTGGGTGAGAACGGTGCCGGTAAATCAACACTTATAAAAATACTTGCCGGCGTTCAAAAAAGCAGTTCGGGCGTAGTTACATTAAACGGAGAAGTTTATTCTCCATCCAACACGCGAGAAGCGCTACATAAGGGTGTATCCGTTTTGTTCCAAGAATTGAATGTAATAGAGCAGTTAACTGTTGAAGAAAACATGACTTTGGGAACAGAAAAACGCAAATTCGGCGTACTACAGCGCGCAGAGAACATCAAAGAGCTTGAAGAAATTCTCCACAGTATTGACCCATCGATTCATATGAATGATAAGGTCGCGATGCTAAGCGTAGGCAAAAGGCAAATATTGCAAATTGCAAAGGCAATCGCCGCAAAATCAGAAATACTAATTATGGACGAACCTACCGCAGCGCTCTCCGAGGATGAAACCGGAAGGCTAATGGAAATAGTAGATGACTTGAAGGCGCAAGGTATAACAATAATATATATATCGCACAAGTTTGAAGAAATATTCCGCGCCGGAGACTATGTTACCGTACTACTCGACGGGCGAGTGGTTATAACGCAAAAGCTCGACCAAATGACGCACGAAGAATTAGTAAAGGCTATGCTCGGAAAAGTTGTTTCCGAAAAGTATGTTGCACATGATATAGACACGAACAGCGTCGCCTTACGCGTAAGCAACCTAAAAACCCCTCTTCTTTGCGACATGTCGTTCACCGTACATCAGGGAGAGATACTGGGTTTCTATGGCTTATTGGGAGCCGGTAAAACCGAAACTGCACGTGCCATAATAGGTTTAGATCCCTATGCAGGTGATATCGAAATGGCCGGAAATGTGGTTAAGTTTAAAGGCCCCAAACAGGCATTTGAAAAAGGGGTTTGCTTCGTTCCCGAAGAAAGGCGAACGCAGGGGATTGTTGCTAATCTTTCCATAAGAGAGAATATTACATTAACCAATCCCAAGAAAGTGTTCAAAGGCGGAGTTAGATCGATTTTAAAGGAGAAAGCAATATCGAAGGAGTATATCGAAAAACTCTCCATCGCATGTAGGAGCGAGGAGCAGGCAATTGCACATCTAAGCGGCGGAAACCAGCAAAAGGTTGTATTTGCAAAGTGCTTGAATTCAGATTTCGATATTATGCTACTCGACGAGCCAACCCGTGGTGTAGACATGGGCGCTAAGGAAGAAATACATAACATTGTACGCGAATTAGCTATAGAGGGAAAGTCGTTCCTGGTGTTTTCCTCGGAGTTGCCTGAAATATTAAACCTTTGCGATAGGATATGTATCATGTACGAAGGCAAAATTAAAGCAATAATTAAGAATGACACGGATATTGATGCCGAAAAAATTATGCACGTAGCGTTAGGGGGAACTTACAGTGAAGCTAAGTAAAAATGGACTCCAAGGGGTAATCACACTCGGTATATTAGTGATTATATTCGTGTCCCTTTCTATCATGACGGATAGCTTTTTGAGCTACACGAATATCAACAATGTACTTCAACAAACCACTCCAACCATAATTACCGGTGTAGCAGCCACACTTTTGATGATTTCGGGCGGTATCGACCTATCGGTAGGTAGTGTGGTTGCGCTTTCCGGCGTAATAATGGCACGCGCCGCACAAGCGGATTTACCAATGAGTGTAGCGATACTATCCGGCGTTATCGTCGGCCTTCTCATCGGCTGTACAAACGGGCTTTTGGTAGATCGCTTACGCATACCCCCGGTTATAGTAACCATGGGCTCAATGTATATTGCAAGAGCACTTGCATTGATATTTAGTGACGGCAAGGCAATAAACGTAGGCCTTCCAAAAAATTACACTGAAATCGGACGTGGTATGATAGGTGGCCTTTCAGTCCCCGTTATCATAATGATATTGATGGTATTGCTTTTCATATTTATAGAAAAGCGCACTGTAATGGGTAAATATTCGTTTGCAATAGGCGGCAATCGTGCGGCATCCATCTATTCGGGTGTAAATGTGCATATGCTAACGGTTGTGTACTATGCCGTAACGGGGCTTCTCGCCGGTTTCTCGGGTTGTATTTTGGGCTCGCGCCTTGGCGTTGGCTCTCCTAATGTGGGAGATGGTTTCGAGTTTGATGTTGTGGTTGCCGTTGTGCTTGGAGGTACCAGCATGTCAGGCGGTGAAGGCTCGGTGGCCGGAACATTAATAGGAGCGCTTATAATTGGCTTTCTTGGCAATGGCTTGAACCTTATGGGAGTAGAGAGCTTTTATCAAGGTTTACTCAAAGGTGTGGTGCTTGTGTTAGCTGTTATTTTGGACACTGCGATTCGCAATCGTCTAGCAGGAAAAAGAGTATCGTGAGGTGAATGATATGAAGAAAATTATTGTAGAAAAACTTACGGGTGAGGCATTTAAGCCATTTGGACAGGTAATCGGAACGCATGAACGCGAGCCCGATATGTCAAATGCAGGTTTCGATTACTGGCATAATGAGATGGACATTTCGAACTTCGAAGTGAAAACTACATTTGGCTGGTTGGATATGAAGCAAAAGCCCTTAGAGGT
>CAYJPI010000227.1:0-2430 GCA_964372005.1 uncultured Oscillospiraceae bacterium
CAAAATCATTTCCGGTGTTAAACGAATCTCCCACCGATGGTAACTCTACAAAAACTATATCTCCTAAAGCTTCCTGTGCATAATCGGTTATCCCAAGGGAGTAAATATCGCCCTCTTTTTTTACCCATTCATGTTCATTCGTGTATTTTCGATCATTCGGTATCATTTTTTCGTCCTCCTATAGTTTATATTTGATATGGCATTACGAAAGTCGATAAAATGGCATGTCACGCCTTAACGATGGAATTTCCTTGCCTCGAACCATGATGGAAAAAACATCATTCTCGGCCGCCGCAGCATCGATGAGTGCCATTGCATAATTCCCTCCAAGCGATGGCGCAGGCATGCCCGATGTAACTGTGCCCACCTCCACACCATCGGATAAAACGGGATATCCTTCACGCGCTATACCCCTGCCAATAGCCTCAAGCCCTATACGCACACGTTTATTTGCTTTACAGAGGGCTTCCTTGCCTATGAAGTTTTCTTTTTTCATGTTTACGGCAAAGCCCAATCCCGCCTCGATTGGCGTGATATCTTCGCTTAGTTCATGCCCATAAAGCGGCATCGATGCTTCGAAATGCAATGTATCACGCGCCCGCATTCAAAATGGCAAGGAAGAGTGCTTCGCCCTTGTTTGCATCAACATAGATTTCATATCCCTTTTCACCTGTGTATCCGGTAGCGGATATAAGGCAGGGGATGTTATTAATCATCACATTTTCTTTGAATGAGTATCTCTTTTCCGGAAGATCGTTCACGCCCATCGAAGTTAGTACTTCTTTTGCCTTCGGTCCTTGAATCGCAAGCAGAGCATGATTATCCGATACATCCTCGATTGCTACATCATATGCTCCCTTTTGCTCCTTCATCCACTCGAAAGCCTTAATTCGGTTTGATGCATTAACAACCATAAGGTATGAATCTTCCTTTAATCTGTACACAACCACATCATCCACCGTGCCACCATTTGCATAGCACAAGAAAGAGTATCGGCATTTTCCTACGGGAAAACTGTCCATCTCATTGGTCATAATGTATTGCATAAATTGAACCGAATCTTTTCCCGAAACAGCAATTTGTCCCATGTGAGATACATCAAACAATCCGCATGCCGTGCGTACGGCGCGATGCTCTTCGAGTATCGATGTGTATTGTACCGGCAAAACATAACCTGAAAAATCAACCATACGTGCTTTTAAAGCGAGATGAGAAGCGAATATCGGTGTTCTCTTTTGTTCCATCAATAACCTCCTTTGTAGACCTAAGCGGTAATGAAGAATACTTGAATTGAAAAATGGTATGATACTATGCCCGTATCATACCACATGTTAACATAAACCGCAATATTCACAATGAAAAAGCGCCCTGTATATTATCTTGTTATTAATGATGGAATAATCGCACCCCATTGCACACCATCGTGATGCCTAAGTTGTTGCATGCTTGCACAACATCCTCATCTCTAACAGATCCGCCGGGTTGAACTATCGCGGTTACTCCGCTCTTATATGCCCTTTCGATATTGTCGGAGAACGGAAAAAACGCATCGCTTGCAAGGCACACACCCTTTTGTGCCTTAAGGAACTCGCATTTTTCTTTTTCGCTCAAGCTTTCCGGGCGATGGGTAAACAGCGTTTGCCATATGCCATCTTCAAGCACTGTAGAGTTTTCATCGTTCACATAAAGATCGATGGTATTATCCCTAACCGCGCGCCCCACCGATGAAAGAAATGGCAAATTAAGCACCTTGTCATGCCCCCTGTAATGCCATATATCCGCCTTATTGCCTGCGAGCCTTGTGCAGTGTATGCGGCTCTGTTGCCCCGCACCAACTCCTATTACCTGACCGTCCTTGGCATAGCAAACACTGTTGCTTTGCGTATATTTGATAGCAATGGCCGCGAGTATCAAATCACGCTTTTGTGATTCATCCAGAGTTTTTTTGGATGTAACGATATTGTTTAGGAAACTTTCATCGATGGGAACATCATTTCTTCCTTGAGAAAAAGTGATGCCGAACACATCTCGAGTTTCTATTTTTTCGGGCTCGTATTTTTCATCTATTTTGATTACGCAGTACGTACCCTTGCGTTTTTTGCACAATATCTCGAGTGCTTCTTTGGTGTAGCTCGGCGCAATTATCCCGTCGGACACTTCGGGGGAAATCAAGCGGGCTGTAATTTCATCGCATTCATCGCTAAGTGCAATAAAGTCCCCGAAGCTACTCATCCTGTCAGCACCTCGAGCGCGCGCATACGCACAA
Source organism: uncultured Oscillospiraceae bacterium (assembly GCA_964372005.1). Taxonomy (GTDB): domain Bacteria; phylum Bacillota; class Clostridia; order Christensenellales; family CAG-138; genus CAYPKG01. The sequence goes on from CAYJPI010000227.1 coordinate 2,267, forward strand.
GCGATAGCGCTTGAATTGATATCTTCGACATGCGCGGTGAAATACATCTTTTTCTCTCGTTCATTGAGCGGCAATCCAAGTGCGGCACCTGCAGGGCTAATATGCTTGAACGATGCGGCCGCAGGTAAACTAAGCGCAAGCTTAGCTTGCCTTACAAGCTGCCA
>CAYJPI010000227.1:2440-4633 GCA_964372005.1 uncultured Oscillospiraceae bacterium
ATATATCCGGGTCGGCCATTAAGCACTTCTATGGGCAATTCGCCGCCATTTTTCATATATATGCTCGATGGGCTTTGATTAGGGTTCATACCATATTTGAGTAAGCGTTCCGTTTCCATGAGTTAATTCCCCTTTTCTTCGTATTTGTTTTTTATTATGTCGCAAACATCGCCGCGTTCTATTGATATGTATCTTACGAACAGGCTTATCTTGTTATCCTCATGTAAGCTGTCCCACATACATTCGGTGAATTTTTGCCGGTCATCCATCGTTTCTATACAAATCGGCTCACCTTGAAAGCTTAGTAGCGGATCCGTGTTTTGTGCATAGGTGTGTATGAAATGCCCACATCCCGGCATGGGCTTATCGAACGAGAAATTCATTCTTACGGCGCCCTCGCCTTTCATCTCAAATGATTTAATGACGGACATGTCATACGAAAAATCATCCGTATTTATTGCGGCGCTGATGCGAGGGGTATAATGCGGTGCATCGGGTTCGAATGTACGGGATTTTAGGCTTTCGAAAAAGCACTTGCCGGATTGGAATCCGTCATATACCGTGTTTGTTTGGTCGCCGTTTGTAACGATATGCTTGTTTTCAAATACCTTCACGGGCGTATAAAGTATCAAAGACGGGTCCTCCACCTTGGATGCGTCTGCCGCCTTGTTCATTATTCCGTCCGCTGTTTGAACGAATATGCGATTGCGACTATTCCCACTTCTACCCATAATGAAGTAGGCCATAATTGCATGCTTCGCATTCGGAGTTACGCCAACTACTATTCCCCTCCCTGGATATGGGTTATTTTTAAGTATATCAAAAATCGATTGCATTCTCTTTCCTCCACTTATAATCCCTTACTTAACAGCATTTCTATGCCTTTTAATACACCATCATTATTATTGGTATCGGTTACATAGCGCGATGCTGTTTTCACTTCATCCGTGGCATTTCCCATCGCAAACGAATGCTCTATTGCGCGAAGTAATGATAAATCATTTCCGCTATCACCAAATGCGGCTATTTCATCCCTACCGATGCCAAAATGTGCCCCAAGCTCGGTAACGGCATGGCCTTTGTTGCTATTGTTTTCAATCATTTCTAAGTGCACACAATCAGGGGTTGATGCCAGCTCAAGCCCACCGATCTTTTCAAGCTCTGCTTTAACTTTCAAGTGGCTGTCCTTATTTAGTGTAACCGCATCCACCTTAAGTGCGTTAATATGCTCGTAGTCGGATATTTCTTCAATCTGTTTATAATTCATGGTAAACACATCCTTAGTAAAGATGGCCATTTGCATAAACTTCTTCATCTTCTCTTCGCCGAATGCTCCCCTAAAGATATCAACATTTCGCTGATAATAGCTATCCATATCGTAGAAGCTGAATTTAGAGCCTTTCTCTCCCCATACGGAAATGTACATGTCATTTTCTATCAGTATAGGCAGTATTCTATTAAGCTTATCCCACGAAAAAGGATAGATTTTATTGAACTGCTTAGATATTATCTCATGGCCGCTATTTACTATTAAGTCCACATCAAGTTCATACATCTCGAGTATTGGTGTAACATAACCTAAATTCCTACCGGTAGAAAAAGCCAAGCGTCTCCCTTCGCTTTGCAGTTTTTTGAGCATAGCAAGTGTCGGCTTAGATATCGTTTGGTTTTCTTTAAGTAGCGTCCCGTCGAGATCGAACGCAAAAAGTTTAATCATGTATATCTCCTTTTGTATTGTCAAATATTTTCAGTGATTCATTCACATAGCGCTTAAAACTATAATTTATTCCCTCATGCGTTTTCGTCTCGCCGAAGGATGCAAGCTTCCACGAAGCATCATTGGCTATGTCGGGTACGAATACATCCGCATTTCCATCCGCATCGATGCAAGTTAAAAGCGCACTCGTACAATAGCGATAAAGCAAGCTATACAGTACCCCTCCGCCACAAAGGAAAATGTTATCATTATCCCCGTCAAGATTAATACTGTCAAACAATTCATTTATTGACTTTACAACCCTTACCCCTTCATGGGAAAATTCGCCGCGCGAAAACACTATCGTGTTTCGCCCGGGGAGCGGCCTTCCTATGGATTCAAAGGTTTTCCTGCCCATTATTAAAGTACCGCCGATGGTAATCTTTTTGAAATGTGCAAGATCATCGGGAATATGAAAAAGAAGTTTGCCTTCCTTG
>CAYJPI010000228.1:0-4628 GCA_964372005.1 uncultured Oscillospiraceae bacterium
TAAGGGCTTCACGACGACTGCACTCGAGGATCAAATTAACTCGGGCGTGAAGTACGATGAAGTTATCGCCATCGGCCCACTTCCGATGATGCGTGCGGTTTGTGAACTTACGAAGAAACATGAAATCCCCACCATCGTCAGCATGAACCCGATTATGATTGACGGCACGGGCATGTGCGGCGGATGTCGCTTAACGGTAGACGGCAAAACGAAATTCGCATGTGTCGATGGCCCTGATTTCGACGGGCACTTGGTTGACTTCGACGAAGCCATGAAACGCAGTAAAATGTACATGGGCGAAGAAGCCGAGAGCACCGAGGTTCATACATGTAAAATGACGGGGGAGGTAAGATAAAATGGCCAACATGAGCTTGAAAAAATGTGCCGCACCGGAGCAAGATCCGAATGTGCGCAATAAGAACTTTGAGGAAGTGGCATTCGGTTATGACGAAGCGACCGCTATCGAAGAGGCGACACGCTGTTTGCAGTGCAAGCACAAGCCCTGTGTGAACGGTTGCCCCGTGAATGTGCGCATACCTGAGTTTATCGGCGCGATTGCGGACGGTAAATTCATGGATGCATACGAAATACTAAAGAGCACCAACAGCCTCCCCGCAATTTGCGGCCGCGTTTGCCCGCAAGAAACACAATGCGAGGAGAAATGCGTGCGCGGCATCAAGGGCGAACCCGTCGGCATCGGCCGTCTCGAGCGTTTCGCCGCCGACTACGCGATGACCAAGGCTCGCGAGGAGGGAAAGAAAGCACCCACCATCGTGCCCGAAAAGAACGGTAAGCGCGTGGCAGTTGTAGGCTCGGGGCCTGCAGGCCTCACCTGCGCAGGCGATCTTGCTAAGGAAGGCTATGACGTAACCATATTCGAAGCACTGCACACACCCGGCGGCGTTTTGGTGTACGGCATCCCCGAATTCAGACTCCCCAAGGCGCTTGTGCGCGAAGAGATCGCGACGGTAGAAGAGCTTGGCGTAAAGATCGAAACAAACATGGTTGTAGGGCGTTTCGTGAGCCTTGACGAGCTACTAAACGATGACGGCTTCGATGCCATCTTCGTCGGCTCGGGCGCGGGTCTGCCGAACTTCCAAAGGATCCCCGGCGAGAACCTGAATGGTGTGTATTCTGCGAATGAGTACTTAACGCGCATCAATCTCATGAAGGCGTACGACTTCCCGAACAGTGACACCCCCGTCTACAAGGCGAAATCCGTTGCGGTTATCGGCGGCGGCAATGTAGCGATGGATGCGGCGCGCTGTGCAAAACGCTTGGGCGCGGAGAATGTGTATATCGTGTATCGTAGAAGCGAGAAGGAAATGCCTGCACGTGTTGAAGAAGTGCATCACGCGAAGGAAGAGGGTATCATCTTCAAGATGCTCTGTAACCCCACGCGCATAAACGGCGATGATACAGGCTTCGTATCGAGCATGGAGTGCATCGAGATGGAACTCGGCGAGCCCGATGCATCCGGACGTCGTCGCCCCGTCGCGAAGGCGAATAGCGAGTTCACGCTCGAAGTTGATGCGGTTATCGTAGCGATCGGTAACTCCCCGAATCCGCTCATCAAGGACACCACACCCGGCCTCAAAACCGAAAGCTGGGGCGGAATAATCGCGGATGAAGAAACAGGCGAAACCAGCAAGCCCTATGTCTATGCCGGCGGCGATGCAGTAACCGGCGCGGCAACGGTAATCTTGGCGATGGGCGCAGGGAAGAAGGCTGCGGCGGCTATTCACGCGAAGCTGAAGGGCTAAAACTACCGAGAGGTTACCGGGGGGACAAGGTTCCCTCGACCCATATATGGGGCTCCGCCCTCAAAATTTAAGGCCGTCATCATCATGCATTAATCGCATCTTGATGGCGGCCTTTTTGTTATGGAGTGATGGGTGTTTCGGGAGTGCTTAAGGATGAATCGGTCGTGCCGTCATCCTCGATGAGCGTTCCGTCCGGCATCATGTATGCCATGGCGACCTGCCCGTCCTTATCGGTGTATTCCACGCAATACACCTGGTTGCCTTCGCGTGTGCCATGCGTTATGCGCTGTATATTTGCGCCTTCCACATGCCCCATGAGCGCGGTTTGGATATGGGGCACATCATCGGCTGCTACCTCCTTGCCCTCTGCAAAGTCGGGGATGGTTGCTTCGGTATTGCCCATGCCTTCGCCCGTCAGATCGCCGCTCATACCATCATCGGTGGGAGTAGGTGCTTCGCTGGGTGCGGCGGTGCTCGAGTTATCGGGTGATACATCCGGCGACTCGGGAATAGCCGTTACATCGGGCATCGGATCGGGTATCGCAGGTGTGGGTGTGGGTTCTTCACTGCTTGTGCAGCCCGCCGCTACGAGGAGCATGCACAGCGCGAGAATCGCAAATAGACGTGTTTTCATTTTTTCCTCCTTGTTTGTTCGCTCCGCGCTTTTTGTGCGCTTGAGCAAGTGTTCGCCCATAGTATGGTATGGAAAAGGGCATGCCATACATTTTTTTGTTTTTTGTGGGGATATGCGCGATTATCGCATCGATAAGCATTGTTCTTAGCGTGGGGCTTTCGGCATAAGTATGTGTATATTGCTAATGAGTCGGAGGGGAAATGATATGCTTTCGTACATGCCGTCACTCATAATAAAAACGAAGAACACATCCGCCGTCGTGGAGCTTAACGGTGCTCTGGCAGGTGAATGCACACCGGACGAGGGAAGTTACATTGCTTTGCCGCTTTCGGGCAATGGCGAGTATTACATCAGTTTGATGCCGCTTGTGGATAACGAAAATCGCTATTTTCCCGTAACACGAAAGCTGACGTTCAAGGACGGGATAATATCTCCGCTTCAAAACGATGATGTGGAGCTTTACGCATGGCCGGGCGGCATATACGAAGCCGTGATATCGCCGGGTATTATGCAAAAACAAAATATAAGCGCATTTCCTTTTACCGTCGATAGGCTGTCACTTGCGGATGGAAATGTTGCAACACTCTATTACGAAAGTGGATTGCGCCTTGCGGTTGAACAAAATTCGCATGTGAAATACGGAGCTGTGCTTTCGGCCGACCAGACAGGTAGACTGCATGAGTTTGAGGGCGGCGTTGTCGCAATCGCGGGCGATGGGCCGATGACGCTTCTTGCACTGTCCGCCAAATGCGAGGAGCTTTTACGAGTGACCGGCGATTATGTCGAGCTGGCAGGTAAGCGAGTAACCGTGATAGAACGATTGCCAACATACCTTGAGCATGAACTTAGAAGCACGTGGGTATTTTCGCGCGCGCCGGGTGCGCGGCTGGGCGCGTTTGAAGCTGAAAGTACGGAAGTGGGATTTTTTACGCATGAGCCCATCGTTCCTGCCGAGGGATATGCGCTTTTTCGTGCGTTTTGCGAGGCGGTGCGCGAAGGTTACTTGGATGAGGCCGCTACATACATGTCGAGCGCACTTGCGCAGGATTTAACGATGGAGAATCTCACATCGTTTTTTGGCGAGTTCATGGATTGCAGGCTTCCGCTTTCATCGAATGATCGTTTGATAGGGTTGACGTATCCGCCCGTAGACGGAGTTCATCCCGTGCGTGTGTTTTCCTTCACAATTGATGAGGGATTGATTGATGATGTGGCGGAACAGTAGACAGCATTTAGACTAAAAAAGAAAATTTCGGGAAAACTATATTTTGATATTGACATGCTTCGTATGTGGTGGTATTATACGGACATGGAAAGTTTGATAACATTTTAACAATCAGGAGGAAAAAGAACATGGCACGTTTCACATTACCCAGGGATTTGTACCACGGTGAGGGCTCGCTCGAGGCGCTTAAGTCGCTTGATGGTAAGAAGGCGATAGTTGTAGTCGGCGGCGGATCGATGAAGAAGTTCGGCTTTTTGGACAAGGTAGAGGAATACCTAAAGGAAGCCGGAATGCAGGTAGAATTTTTCGAGGGAGTAGAGCCTGATCCTTCGGTTGAAACTGTAATGCGTGGCGCACAGGCTATGCGCGACTTTGAGCCTGACTGGATTGTATCGATCGGCGGTGGTTCGCCCATAGATGCGGCCAAGGCCATGTGGGCGTTCTATGAATATCCGGACGTAACATTCGAGTCGCTCTGCATCCCCTTTAATTTCCCGACGCTTAGGCAGAAGGCGCGTTTTTGCGCGATCCCGTCCACATCCGGTACGGCTACAGAGGTTACTGCCTTCTCCGTTATCACGGATTATGCGAAGGGAATCAAGTATCCCCTGGCTGACTTTAACATCACCCCCGATGTCGCGATAGTTGCTCCCACCCTCGCTGAGACCATGCCCAAGAAGCTCACCGCGCACACCGGTATGGACGCATTCACCCACGCGGTTGAGGCGTACGTATCCACCGCGAACAGTGATTACACCGATCCGCTCGCGCTCCACGCCATCGCGATGGTTAGCGAGTACCTCGTAGACTCCTTCAATGGAGACAAGCAAGCCCGTGCTAAGATGCACAATGCGCAGTGTTTGGCCGGCATGGCTTTCTCCAATGCACTGCTCGGCATCGTTCATTCCATGGCACACAAGACCGGCGCGGCCGTCACGGGCGGACATATCGTTCACGGGGCCGCAAACGCCATGTATTTGCCCAAGGTTATCGCCTTCATTGCCAA
>CAYJPI010000229.1:0-3064 GCA_964372005.1 uncultured Oscillospiraceae bacterium
ACCGGGGCAAGCGGCCAGCTCGGCTATGATGTCCTACGGGAACTGAAAGTAAGAAATATAGACTGCAAAGGCACAAGCTCTGCGGACTTGGACATTACCGATGAAGCTGCTGTCATGCGCTTTTTCGACGATGTACAGCCCACCGCAGTAATTCACTGCGCGGCTTACACAGCGGTAGATAGAGCCGAAGACGAACCGGAGCTGTGCAGAAAGGTCAACGTAGACGGCACGATCTACGTGGCCGAGGCCTGCAAAAAAGTCGGAGCTAAGATGATGTACATCAGCACCGACTATGTGTTTAGCGGCGAGGGCACGAAAGAATATGAGGTGGACGACGAACCTTCCCCCAAATGCGTTTATGGAGTCACCAAGCTCGAAGGCGAGTTGAAGGTGAAGGAGATACTATCACGGTATTTTATAGTGCGCGTATCATGGCTGTATGGGGAGCATGGAACCAACTTTGTGAAAACCATGCTCAAGCTAGGCAAAGAGCGCGAAGAAATCAACGGCGTTTGTGATCAAATCGGCTCACCCACAAACACACGAGACCTATCGCCACTCTTATGCGATATGGTAGCCATGGAAAAATACGGCACCTACCATGCAACGAGTGAAGGTTACTGCTCCTGGGCTGAGTTCGCAAAAGAAATAATGAGCAAGGCAGGCCTTTCTTGCGTTGTAAACGAGATACCATCAAGCGAGTACCCCACCAAAGCAAAAAGGCCCTTGAACTCAAGGCTGAGCAAGCGTTGCCTTGATGAGAATTGGTTTGCAAGGTTGACGGATTGGAGGGATGGGGTGGGGCGGTTTGTGTTGGGGATGGATGGGAGTGAGGGATAAATGGGTATCACATCCTATCCCTCTTAATCTCAACAGCCAACCCCACTCTGTTTGTGACGATTCCATCCACTCCCATATCACAGAACATACGTATATCGCTACCTCTATCCACAGTCCAAATATTTACGCTTTTTCCTGCTGCATGATATTCATTTATAAATTGAGTATCATAGCACATATTGATGACAGGATGTGCTATGTTAACGCCGTATTTGTTCATGTAATCTACAACATCAAGTATATCATGTGCAAACAAAAAAGCAATTGTTGCGGCAGGATCGATGTTTCGCAATTTTATCATTGAAGGATGCGAAAAAGAAGAGAATATGGTTCTTCCCATATACCCGAATTCTTGAACGCATTGCAATACGAGTTCTTCCATACCGGGATATCTTACGATACTGTTTTTCAGTTCAATGTTAAGCAATAAATCCGTGTTTTTGAATTCCTCTAAAACCTCCTGCAAAGTTGGGATTTTTGAACCTCCGGCTACAGGCTTTGGCTTGCTGAAATCGAATTCGCGAAGTTCTTTTAATGTGAAGTCGTGAACAAATCCGCTACCATCGCTTGTACGGTTTACGCTTTCATCGTGGATTACGACTAAATGCCCATCCTTAGAAAGTTGCACATCAAATTCTATGCCATCCGCTCCTAACTGATGGGCAAGCTTGAACGACTCCATAGTGTTTTCTGGAGCATCAGACGCCGCGCCTCTATGTCCGTATATTTTTGTTTCATACGCACGGCTCATTGCTTATTTTCCTCCAAACCTAGTTTTTCTTTTAATTTACTCGAACTCGTACTTTGTGTATATGGAAAAAATACGAGGTCGACCCCTTTGGAATTGAGAAATTCCTTTTCACCCAACCATAAGGGATTATCTTCATAATCGCTTCCGGAGAATTGGCAGTCAAAGCGATACTTATAATAGGCATCTTCAGTGCCGCCAAAACCGTAAGGGATTTCAACGGCTTCATCGACGTATTTGCATGAGGCTACAACCTCTAACCTTTCACTAAATGGGATAACCGTTTCAGTTTTTTTATTATTCCGTACAGCTTCGTCCGTCACAACACCTACGATCAGATACTCGCATTGCTCTTTCGAACGGCGCAATAAATTCAAATGACCAATATGGAACATGTCAAACACGCCGGCCACATAACCTACCCTATACTTCTTTTTCCCGGAGGATTCGGAGCTGCTCGAAGAAATTACGGGCCTTCTTCGCTCATAAGACATGCTTGGATCATAAACACCATACGATACAACTCCCATATCTTTAACTTGCCTAATGATTGAAATATAGTTCTTTACGCATATTATCACCTTGAATTCGGCAGCATCTAATTTTTTGAGAATAGCGGGATCATTTATCTTGATGCCATTTAATTCGCTTCCCCACTTTGTGCTATTGTTATCTACAATGCAGTGAATATCATAGTCATCTTTATAAAATGCCAAAAACTTTTTAGCAAAGTTCCCCGCGCCAAAAACAATAATTTTCTTCCCATCCACATCCTTGAATAAATCCTCGAATACGCGGCGATACTCGTCGGATGAATAGTTGATTCTTTGTCTATTTGAGTTAATAACATTTGGGCTACCAGTATGCTTGCGCCAGAAAGGAGCAAGATCGACTTTGTTTCGCAAATCTCGAATAAATTCATAGGCTTTACGGCTGTAGTATTCAAGTTCTTCCGTTAGATTAAACCTATCAAAAAAATAATTCATGGGCAATGTGTTATGCATTGCAAAATTGGCAGCATATGTTACAATAACGGCGCGAAAAATAATCACATTGGCAGGATAGTTTTCCTCGCACACCTCTTGGTCAAAGAACATATACTTATCTTCATTGACGATACAGTTGAGCGGAATTAAATCAATATAGCCGCGTTCAAGTATTACTCCGTATTTCGGATGAACTTCCACATGCTCAGATGAACGCAAAATGGTATCACGAACCCTATCCATTTCTTTGATGAATAAGTTGACATCCTTTTTCATCAGCTCTTGCAAATGAACAACAAGTGATTTACCGCGAACAAAAGGCATTGTATAGGACAAGCCCCTTGTTTCGCCTTCGATAATATCTATACCTTGAGATTTAAGGTATCTTGTATTTGTTTCCAAAGCTTGCAATCGTGGAAGACCTTCTTCATAAAGCATACGTTTCTCAACGGTATCATTATCATAAATTATTGTTGCAATCGCCTTTTCT
>CAYJPI010000229.1:3166-4098 GCA_964372005.1 uncultured Oscillospiraceae bacterium
CAGAGGATGAAAACGACGCTATTGCACATTCGATTAAAAATGCATTTGCCATAGAATGAAACATATCATTTTCAATTAAATCTGTGAGGAGAAATTCTTCCTCCATGAAAATAGTGTGAGGAGAATTGTATCTCGTAGAATATCTTCCGGCCAATTCTTCATTTGGCGTGTATCCATCTTGAAAAATATGTTGTGGCATATCAAGATTGGGAAAGACACTGTAAAAAACATGATGAAGCCCCGCAGTATCAAGAAATTTCTTTATTTCTGCTTTGGAATATGCTCGAGCATTTTGATTGCCGGCAACATCGGATGCGCGCCTATAGTTTTCTATGCCATCAAAGTTTCTTCCCGTAAAAGGATCTTGCTCTCCACAAAAATACTTAATACCGAGCCTGTTGTGTGTACCTAAAAGCAGTTTCCCCCCAGGGCGAAGAACACTCTTTAGCGAGCGGAGCATATCCGTTGGATTGAGCGCATACTCGATTTTATTTATCGCGATAACTACATCGAATGAGCCTTCAATATCATGCAAGGTATCGGTGCATGTTACTTGTAGAGATTTTTCAAAGAGCATTTGAGCAATTGCATCAGTTGACTCACCAAAATGCAATATTTTTTTTGCATGAGAAAAATTATACCAGTTTAATAGCGCACAGGGAAACTGCTTAATCATGTCTTGTATGTAGTCTTTCATAGTCCCTCTTTCATACGCTCTCGCTTTTGCGCATTGTGTCCATTATGTATTCATGAATATGTATACCGCAATTCCCGTCGACGTCCGCGGTAAACTTATCTATTGTTTCGTCTTCTATATTTGAGAATAGTCCTTGCTCTATAGCGTCAAAATACATTCTCGGTGTAAATAAGTTGGTTTTATCAACCTGACCTTTCATGGCGATGTCTTTATATAGTTCCTCCATAATGAAGGA
>CAYJPI010000229.1:4108-4624 GCA_964372005.1 uncultured Oscillospiraceae bacterium
TTAAATTTAATGTCAAACTCCTCATATGTTTCACTGCGGATGTTTATCTTTGCAAACTTAGCATCTATTGTGCGCTGTACAAGTATAGTATCCTCCGATATCTGCTTTGCAAAAGAGCAAGCAGGCATGAACGATTTTGGAGTGAAAAATTTTCCGAAGAATTCCTGCATCGTGAAGCCCGATTCTCCTGTACTTACATTTATTTTCACTATACCGTCCGAAAAAATAGGTACTGCAATAATATAATCATCAATTTTAGCAACCACATGAGTGATTGATCGCAAGTTTGCTGCATTATCACCGATCATGATGTTAGATGGCATAGTGAAGCGACTAGATTTATTAGTAAGCAAGTTGTACTCTAAAATATCTCCGGAAACTATTTCCGTTACCCAAATTTTGTTTTTCGAGGCGAATATCGAGTTAAAACCATTACCCTCCACTTGATAGATGCGATGCTTTTTTGTTCGCATATTGAATGCAAGAATCGAGCTGGCGCGCTGAGAGCATATATAA
>CAYJPI010000230.1:0-4594 GCA_964372005.1 uncultured Oscillospiraceae bacterium
AAGCGTCTTTCTGTTGTCAAGCCAGATGGCGGCTACGAGGATGGCACCTCTTAGCACAACCTGCATGTTCGGGCCAACTCCCAAAAGATTCATGCAGTTAGACATAAGTGTCACCAAAAGAACGCCCATAACCGTGCGTGCAACGCTTCCGCGGCCGCCCTTCATCGACGAACCGCCGACAACTACCGAAAGTATGGCGTTAGTGTCGAAATCCTTACCTATAATCGGAGCGGCAGTGGTTATACGTGATACGAGTACTATTGCCCCGAGTGCCGCCATAAGTCCGCTTAGTGAATATATCTTCGCTACGCTTCGTTTAACCGGCATGCCGGCAAGGTTTGCCGCAACTTTATTTCCACCCGTGTAGCTTATGGAGCGCCCCGAATATGTTTTGTTTTGGAACAAAAGCAATACTATGAACGCTAAAAGGAAGATCAGGAATGAAACGGGCAATCCCATAAGTGATCCTGAGCCTATGGCATCGAACATACTTGTCGATGAAGCGAGGTAGGAAAGGCGTAATGTAGCGCCGCCCGTATACATTAGTGCGAGCGCACTATACACCGAACTCATACCAAAGGTGATAAACAGCGCTTCCGCCTGGGACATTGCACCGCCGAGGAGTATCAGGGAGCTGTTGATTCCACCGAGTGCCGCGCCTAAGAGCATACCGAGTATAATTGCCGGAAACTGCCCAACAACATCCACAAGCGAAACGGTGACGACAGCCACAAGATTAATGATTCCGGGCACGGAAAGGTCTATAAATCCGCCCAAAATAACGAATGTCATACCGAGGGCCACAAGGCTTAAGGGCCCGAACTGCAAGAGAATGTTTAATAGATTATCACCTGTCATGAACTTTGGTTCTACGATCACGGTGATAAGCACGAGTAATACGAGAGCAACGAGCACGAGGTACTCCATTGCGAATTTACCGAGTCTCTTCGGTAAGCTAATTGATTGATCCATATCTATACCTCCGTTAACCGATCGCCTTGTCCATGATAATCTCTGCACTGTCGATTTCCGGGTTAAATTCGCCCGTTATCTCTCCTTCGCAGATTGCAAGGACACGATTGCTCATGCTAAGTACCTCAGGCAACTCGGAAGATATCATGATAATCGAGCCACCCTCTTCAACAATCTTCTTCATTAAGAGGTAAATTTCATACTTTGCGCCTACATCAATGCCCCTTGTAGGTTCATCCACAATGAAAACGCGAGGATTTATCTCGAGCCAACGACCCAAAATACACTTTTGTTGGTTTCCACCCGAAAGGTTCATAACCTTCTCATTATGGCTGGGAGTTTTTATTGCGAGCGCTTCAATTTCGCGGATTGCCATTTCCTTTTCTGCAGCTGCATCAAGGAAGAAAGGCCCCTTTTTCAATTTTTCAAGCTTTGCCATCGCAATGTTTTGTTGTATCGTAAAGGGAAGAACCAAGCCTTCAAGCTTACGATCCTCGGGAACAAGGGCAATGCCGTGATTCTTGGCGTGCGTGGGAGACTTGATCTTAATTGGCTTTCCGTCGAGAAGTATTTCATGCCCTTTGGCCTTGTCCGCGCCGAATATTGCGCGCACAATTTCAGTACGCCCCGCACCGACGAGACCAACCAATCCAAGTATTTCTCCTTTATGGAGAGTAAAAGAAACATTTTTTAGTTTGCTTGTATTAAGGGAGCGCACCTCAAGAAGGGGTTCACCTACACAATGAGGACGATCCGGATATTCATTTTCAATTGCGCGACCGACCATCTTTTCGATCATTTCTGCGCGAGTAAGGTTTTCAATTGATTTTGTATCGATGAGCTGCCCATCACGCATAATGGTTACCGTATCGCAAAGTTCAAATATTTCATCGAGCTTATGGCTTATGTAGATAATCGAAATGCCTTTTTTACGTAAATCATGTATGATTTCAAATAGAAGTTTAAGTTCGTCCGATGTAAGGCTCGAGCTCGGTTCATCCATTATGATAAGTTTGCTGTCAAACGATAGCGCCTTTGTGATTTCTACCATTTGCTTTTCTGAAACGCTTAAATCTTGCACAAGTTTTTTTGTATCAATTTTGCAGCCAATGCTGTCAAGTAGCGCTCTTGCGCGCTTATGTGTTCCACTCATGCCGCGCGTTTCTTTGAACCGCCCTAGGAAAATGTTTTCCCCTACGCTCATCGTGTTAACAAGATTAAATTCCTGATAGATTATGCTAAGTCCCCTGTTGAGCGATTGCACGGGTGTGGTTTCCTCGATGACTTCGCCATCGAAAATCACCGTGCCTGAATCTTTTTTGTACACGCCCGAGAGGATTTTCATTAGCGTCGATTTTCCTGCGCCGTTTTCGCCTACAACGCCATGCACGCTTCCGCGCTTAACATCCACGCTTACGCTGTCGAGAGCTTTAACACCCGGGAATGACTTGCTGACATTTTGTATGGAGAGTATCAACTCCCGATTTGCTTGTTCCATGTGAAGTTCTCCTTTCAAGGTATAGCAACACAACTCATAGTCCATACATTATTTTCGGTTGCAATAGTATGTATTCGAAGCCATGTTGCTATATGCCCACCGCACATGTTCTGTGCGGTGGGCGATATATTTTACCATTCGGGGTAGGGAAGTGTATCCACAGTGTCAATGGTGACCTTGTCGAGGGGGATGAAGTTTATCACTTCAAAGCTCTGTCCATCGAGCATTGCACGTGCATTTTCAAGGGACTTGATGGCCATGTTTGTGAAGCTCTGGCCTACGCTTACGCCCTGAACACCGGCCTTAACCTGGTCATAACCTGCACGGTTGCCGTCAACGCCTGCAACGAAAACTTCGGTCATTCCCTTGTTGCCAAGCGCTTCGATAACGCCGGTTGCACCATTATCCCAGTGGCAGAATACAGCGTCGATCTCTTCGCCGTACTTGGTGATGAAATCCTCGGTGATGGACATTGCTTCCGCAGTAACCCAACCCTGTGTATTCTGGGAATCGAGAAGCTCGATATTTGTTCCTTCGATTACCTTCATGAAACCGTCGTGGCGCTTGATCTGTGCATCATGGCCTGCTTGTCCGCCAACTTCAACTACCTTCGCACCATCGGGGAATGCTTCCATGATAGCCTGAGCAGCCGTTTCGCCTGCCATAGTATCATCAACACCGCAGAAGAAATCGCGGTACTGTTGTGCTTCGGGCGCAAGGTCGGAGGAGAACATTCCGACGATGAGACCGGCCTGCTTCGCTTCCATTATCGCAGGAACGATTGCATTGATGTCGGAAGGATTAACAAAAATCGCTGTATATCCTTGGGCTATGCAATTACCGATTGCACGAACTTCGTTCTGAACGTCATTTTGGCCTTCAAACACATCCACAGTGAAGCCATATTCGGGGCCATATTGCTTAAGCTGAGTGTAAGCATATGCTTGGGACTCGTTTGCAAGCGACTGGGTGATGTATGCGGCCTTGAGTAGGTCGCCTTCCGGGGCGGCTTCTTCGGCCTGTGCTTCTTCAGCCGGTGCTTCGGCGGCCGGTGCTTCAGCGGCAGGGGCTTCAGCAGGAGCTTCGCCTGCGGGAGCGCTTCCTGCAGGTGCACCGCAACCTGCAAATAAGAGTGTCGCGAGTGAGAGTGCCATCATGGCGGTAATCATTTTTTTCATTTTAGGGGTTCCTCCTTGTATTTTATTGGCATTTAAGCCAAAATAAATTCTTGTTTTGTTGCAAATAATATAAGTTTCACATTTGCTGCTTTTCTCTGCTTTTTTTGCACAGCAAAAACACCATCGATAACCTATCGATTCAAAATTTATTGCTATATAAATGAATTATGTTTTTCCTCGGCTACAATCGTAACCGACCGTGAATGTTTCTTGATAGTAGAATTGTACATCATAATTGCATATATTTAATACCGTCTTAGCAACACAAAAGGTGCAATATTGTGAATAGGTAATTTTACTATATACGCTCTCTCTTTCGAAAATCTCTCGGGGATATGCCCACGCATTCGTGGAATACCTTTGTAAAATACTTTGGTGAATTGAACCCGACTTGATACGCTATATCCTCGATGCGTTCATCTGTTGCGGTTAAAAGCGACTTTGCCGTTTCAACTCTCATTTCGCGCAGATATTCCATGATGGACATGCCCGTACGCTTGCGGAAAATGCGACTCAAGTATGATTTGCTCACAAAAATCACGGATGCTATTTCTTCCACATCCATCTCATTTTCAATATGTTCACGCATGTAGTTTATTACGCGACTTATTGGATCTTTTTTTCCTTCTTCTTGTGCATATTTTCTAAGAGCGAGCAGAAAAAATGATTTTAAGTAGTACTCGATAATATCCTTGCATGGTTTTTCGGATTTATACTCTACATATAATTGTTCAAGCAACCATTTAAGTTCAGCCTTTTTATCCTGTATATGTATTATTTCTGAAAGTGTTACATTGGGAATATCCACCCAAACACAAAATATCTCTTGGTGAAAGCCATATGGCAAAACTTCAGTGTGCATGGTGTCTTTAGGATAAATTACAACATCATAGAACGAAACATCCACCGGTTTATCACTTGCCTGCACCTCGGCCGTTCCGTGCAG
>CAYJPI010000231.1:0-4593 GCA_964372005.1 uncultured Oscillospiraceae bacterium
AACTCTCGTCCGTTCATGTATTCACCCTCCTTGCAGCTGTATATATTTTAATATACTACTTACATATTGATAATCAATATGGAGTTTTTAAAAACACTAAAAAACCAAAAAACAGACAACATGAAGTGCACCACTTGAAATTGCCTCACTTCATTTTATCCCCCCTTGAAAATTCTCACAAGAAAATGATATAATAATTCTACTAACTTACTCGCAACACCATCAGATAAAATACACATAACGAGGTACAGGATGAATAAACAGCAGTTAGCTAATAAGATATGGGAATCGGCGAATAAGATGCGATCCAAGATCGAGGCAAACGAATACAAGGATTACATCTTGGGCTTCATTTTCTATAAGTATCTTTCCGATTACGAAGTGAAATTCCTTAAAGAGAACGATTACGACGATGAGCTACTAAGGTCCGTCAGTGAAGAGGATGAGGAAACGCTTGCGTTCGTTCAACAGAACATAGGCTATTTTATTTCATATGATAATTTATTCTCCACATGGATAAACAAGGGAAAAGATTTTGATGTTTCAAATGTGCGCGATGCGCTATCTGCTTTCAGTCGCCTCATTTACCCCACTCATAAAAAGGTGTTCGATAAGGTATTCCACACCTTGGAGACCGGGCTTTCAAAGCTTGGCGACAGTTCCGGCGCGCAGACAAAGGCGATCAGTGGGTTATTATCGCTCATCAAGGATATCCCGATGGATGGAAAGCAAGGATATGATGTGCTCGGTTTCATCTATGAATACTTGATTGAGAAGTTTGCGGCGAACGCAGGAAAAAAAGCCGGCGAGTTTTATACGCCGCACGAAGTATCCGTTTTAATGTCTGAGATCGTTGCAAATCATCTTATGGGTAAATCGCAAATCAAGATATATGACCCTACGAGTGGTTCGGGATCGCTACTCATCAATATCGGGCAAAGCGTTTCAAAATTCGTGTCTGATCGAAACAACATCAAATATTATGCGCAGGAGCTTAAGGAAAACACCTACAATCTCACGCGCATGAACCTTGTTATGCGCGGTATCAAGCCGGATAATATCGTCACGCGTAATGGTGATACCCTCGCGGAGGATTGGCCTTATTTTGATGAAACCGACCCCAATGCCACTTATGACCCCCTATATGTAGATGCAGTCGTGTCGAACCCACCTTATTCACAGGCGTGGGATTCGGCAGGTAAGGAGCATGACCCGAGATACTCAAGATTTGGCATTGCGCCGAAAACGAAGGCCGATTATGCTTTCTTGCTGCACGATCTTTTCCATGTGAAACCCGATGGTATTATGACGATTGTGCTTCCGCATGGCGTTCTCTTTAGGGGTGGAGAAGAGGGCACGATCCGCAAAAATCTAATCGAGAACAATCACATCGATGCAATTATCGGCCTACCATCAAATATTTTCTATGGCACAGGCATACCCACCATCGTTATGGTGCTCAAACAGCAAAGGCGGAATAGCGATGTGCTAATCATTGATGCGTCAAAAGGCTTTATTAAAGAAGGGAAAAACAATAAGCTTAGAGCGTCCGATATCAAGCGAATTGCCGATGCATTGAAGGATCGCTCTAATATACCGAAGTTTTCTCGCTGTGTGCCCAAGGTGGAGATTCGCGAACACGAGTATAATTTGAACATTCCGCGCTATGTGGATTCCTCAGAAAATTCGGAGACATGGGATATTTACGCCTCTATGTTTGGTGGCATCCCTGCAAACGAAATTGATGAATTGCAACCCTATTGGGATACCTTCGAAACACTTAGAGATGCGATTTTTAAGAACAACGAAACACCGTATTACGCGCTTTCGAAT
This sequence comes from uncultured Oscillospiraceae bacterium, assembly GCA_964372005.1. GTDB lineage: Bacteria > Bacillota > Clostridia > Christensenellales > CAG-138 > CAYPKG01. The sequence goes on from CAYJPI010000231.1 coordinate 1,834, forward strand.
ACGGATATTCAAGCTACCATAAAGCACCATGCAGATGTGGTGCGATTTAAAGCCACATTTGATACCGCCTTCGTTGGCTTTGAAGAATATTTACATGCGCTTCTCGTGGAGGATTCGGAAAATGTACAAACCGCTATGGGGGAAAGTACGATTGCGGAGGATATTTTCGGAAGGTTCTCGGGCATCGCTATGATAGATAAGTATCATGCGTATCAAATACTCGATGATGAGTGGAAAACCATTTCCACAGACCTTGAAATTATACAAACCGAGGGATTTGCAGCGACGAAGCAGGTTGATCCGAACATGGTTACCAAAAAGAAGGACAATAAAGAAGTTGAGGTGCAAGACGGGTATGTGGGCCATGTGATCCCATTTTCGCTTGTTCAAAATATGCATTTCAAGAACGAGCTTGAGGCGCTCAAAGCTAAAGAAAACACCTTGGCGGAAGTACCGTCGCAGTATGAAGAGATATTGGAATCGCTCACCGAGGATGAAAGAGCGGGAGAAATACTAAACGATACAAATGATGCCTTTGTGTTAAAGGCGGTTGCGGCAAAAATAAAGGAGCTTAAAGCGGCGACTACACAAGAAGAAAAGGAGCTACACGGTAAGCTGGTAAAAGTGGATGCACTTGCAAAAAAGGAAAAAGCACTAAAATCGGAGATAAAAAAGGATAGTGCGGAGCTCCACCTCAAAACCAAAGAAGCCATCGGAAACTTAACCGATGCACAAGTGAAGGAACTTTTGCACCATAAGTGGATTCTGCCGATATGCAGGAACATAAGCGCACTTACCGATACACTTATTGCAGACCTTATAACGAAAGTTGAAAATATGGTGAGCAAATATGCCACCACCTACCTTGACATACAAACCGATATAGATGAGAGTGAAAAACTGCTGTGCTCCATGATCGACGAGCTCACGGGGAACAATTTTGACATGCAGGGTTTGGCCGAGCTAAAGGCACTGTTGGGAGGGGAAAAACATGGGCGTTAAAGTGCCGAAAATTCGGTTTAAGGGGTTTGCGGAGGAGTGGGAGGAAAGAGGCCTCGGCAATATTTGCAATTCAACTGGAGGTACTTCAATCGAATCTGAGTTTAACAGCTTTGGTTGCTTTAAGGTAATAAGCATTGGATCGTATTCATTAGATAGCGTGTATATTGATCAAGGAATTAGAGTAAGCAGTACAAGCAAGATTCAGCCTCGAATTTTATCAAAAGGGAATTTGACCATGATCCTTAATGATAAAACTGCGTCAGGAAATATTATTGGACGCGTTCTGCTAATTGATTCTGATAATGCGTATGTATATAACCAACGTACACAACGACTAGAGATTAAGCAGGAACTATATGATTCAACTTTCCTATACCATATGCTTAATGCGGATAATATCAGAAATAAAATCGTTAGGTCTGCTCAAGGAAATACCCAGATTTATGTTAATTGGACAGCGGTAGAGAGACTACTCTATTGTATTCCATGTTTGTTATCCGAACAAACCCAAATCGGCACATTCTTCAAGACCCTTGACCGCCTCATCACCTGCCACCGGAGTAAACACGAAAAGCTCTTGCAGGTGAAAAAAGCTATGCTCGAAAAGATGTTCCCAAAGCATGGAGAGAAGGTGCCGGAAATTCGATTTCGTGGGTTTGATGGGGATTGGGAAGAAAAGGAGTTGGGAAGTTTCGCTGACACCTACTCCGGCGGAACGCCTAGTGTATATAAGTCGGCATATTATGGGGGATGCATTCCGTTTATTCGCTCTGGGGAAATAAGTTCGATTACAACAGAGTTATTTTTAACCGATGAAGGTTTGATTAATTCATCCGCAAAAATAGTTTGCTTTGGCGATATATTGTACGCATTATATGGTGCAACCAGTGGAGAAGTAAGTATATCGGCAATTACCGGAGCCATCAATCAAGCGATTTTGGCAATAAAGCTCCCGTCAAATTACAATAACTATTTTGTTTCTTATTGGCTGCGAAAAGAAAAACAAACGATTGTAAACACTTATTTGCAAGGCGGACAAGGAAACCTTTCTGGTAGCATAGTAAAAGGATTTCAAATATTCTTTCCAAACACCTATGCCGAACAAGCCAAAATCGGCATATTCTTCAAGACCCTTGACGATCTCATTGCCAATCATCAACGTGAGCTTGACAAACTCACGAACATGAAAAAAGCATTGCTTGAAAAGATGTTTGTATAAGGAGTATGGCAAGATGACATATAAAACCGAACTCGAATTTGAGACATCCTTTGTTGAACTGCTCGGCACGAAGGGCTGGAACGATGGTGTGATCATGAATCCCACCGAAAAGGATTTAATTCGCAATTGGGCGGATATCCTCTTCACCAACAATCGCGGCGTGGATAAGCTCAACGATTGTCCGCTTACAGACGGTGAAATGAGCCAAATCATCGAGCAAATCGTGAATTTGCGCACCCCTTTAAAGCTAAACGGTTTTATCAACGGCAAAACCGTTTCCGTAACGCGCGATAATGCGGATGACAAATTACACTTTGGCAAGGAAATAAGCTTAAAGATTTATGATCGCAAGGAAATTGCCGCAGGGCAAAGTCGCTATCAGATAGTGCGGCAACCACGCTTCCCCAAGAAGAATAAAATATTAAACGATCGGCGTGGCGATGTGATGCTGCTCATCAACGGTATGCCCGTTTTTCATATCGAACTTAAAAAAAGCGGTGTGCCGATAAGCCAAGCATACAATCAAATTGAAACCTATT
>CAYJPI010000232.1:0-4590 GCA_964372005.1 uncultured Oscillospiraceae bacterium
AAATAATGAAGACACTAACCGAAGCCACAATAAAAAGGCTTTTATCGGAAATAAAAGAGGGCAGGTACATAAGCGAGAAGCGCTTACCCCCCGAAAAAGAACTTGCCGCGCAATTAACGGTGAGCAGAACCGTTGTTCGCGAGGCATTATCGGTGCTGGAACGAGAAGGATTCATTAATCGCAAGCATGGCATAGGTACTATAATCAATCGGCATGTATTTGAGATAGGCAATCGCATGGATATTGAGCAAGAGTTCTGCGAAGAAGTGAGTGCGTGCGGATATGAAGCATCGAGAAAGCTAATCAAAGTAGAGCGAATGAGCGCCGATGCGCATATCGCCTCGCATCTGCATCTTGAAAAAAACAGCGAGATACTATGCGTGTCTTGCTTGATATTTGCCGACAACAAGCCCGCGATCTACTGCAAGGATTATCTAAGCGCGGCTTTGCCCACACGCAATGATTACGACAACAGCGACTTTGAAAATTCTATATTCACCTTTTTAAGTGAGTTTTGTAACTTGGATGTGCATATGAGTGTGACCGAGGTAGATGCAATCTCCGCCACCGAAGAAGCTGTTAAGCATTTGAACATTGAGGCGGAAACCCCCTTGCTCTACATGGAGGAAATCGGATACACCTTTTTCGGGAACCCCATACTCTTATCACAAGAATACTATATAAGTGGAATTTTCAAGCATACACTTCTTACGAAGAAAATATAGAAAATCTCAATCATCAAACAAACACCATCACCTCAACCGCCCCCTGACCAACACCGCCGAAACCATAAGCACCGCGCCCAGCACGCCCAAATACCAACCGAAGAACACATATTCGAGCGCGAAACCTACTATCGCGTAGGAAAGGGGGGTGGAGGAGTCGCCGATCATCGATGCGAGGGAGAACACGCGGCCTTGCATGTTTTCGGGGGTGTTGACTTGTATGAGTAAGGCCCAAAATGTCGCCGCGTTTGAAATGAGTATGCCGAAGAAAACCACGAATATTGCGTATAATATTATCGAGTTTGACCCGAAGTTTAGGCAAATCGCGATGCCGCAATAAAATAATCCGAGCAGTGCGAGTATCAAAAGTAACAATTTATTAGGTCTGTTTTTTAGGAATTTTATGTTGATCCATGCCGCGCCGATCATCAGCCCCAAGCCCGATGCGCCTTGCAATATGCCGAGGCGCATTTCACCGCCGCCAAGGAAATCAGCGAAAAATGGGAATATCAAGGATGTGCTGCCCCATGCGAAGTGAACTATTCCGATGATGTATAGCACGCGTATGAGCATGGAGTTGCTTTTCAAAAAGCGAAAGCCCTCTTTTATTTTGAAGAAATAGCCTGTCTTTTCAATGGCTTTTTCTACGCTACGACGATATTTGATGAACATTTCAAATATGGCAGAAAGCACAAAAGAGATCCCGTCTATGAGAAAACCGCCTGCATAACCGACCGTTCCGATTGCGACCGCACCGAACAAAGGGCCGATGATGCTGCTAAATCCGCTGTTGAATTGCATGAGTGCATTCGCGCTTGCAAGCTGCTCGTTCGCGACCACGCGCGGTATCATCGCCTTTGATGCAGGGTTAAAAAAGGCGTTCAGCGTCGAAATAAGCACGGAAGCGGTGATGATATGCCATAGCAAAAGAGCGCCGTTCCACTCGAGGATGCACAATAAAATCAATATTACGCCGCGCAAAAAGTCGGTGAATACCATGATGTGCTTTTTGTTTTTCATATCCGCGAACACGCCCGAAAATATCCCGATTACGATTGAAGGGAGCGAGGACGCGAGTAGCACCATCCCCATGATAAACGGGGAATCGTAACGATCCAAAACCCACAGCGACAGCACGAGCAGGTAAAATTTGTCGCCGATGAGCGACACAAGGCTACCCGACCAAATCAAAAAGAAGTTGCGATTGATGAAAAAATTGCGCATATTACATGTCTCCATCCATTTAATACACACATCATAAACTATAAAGTTATAGACGAGTCAACAACTAATTCGTTCAAGTAAATTATTTATTTCATCATCGCTAAGCCCCAAAAACTCCAAGAAAGCCCGATGCCCCGCAGAATCGTTCATTTCGAAAGATTTATGGAACTGCATCGACTGCTCTTCATCCATTCCGATGTCGTGCATCGCTTCCAAAAACGCCTCCTTGTTGATGCCGTCGTGATTGCGTGGCGTGTTCATCATTTTTAATATACTGCGCTGTTTTCGCCTGAGCATTTCGATTTGCTCCTCAAGCTTCACGAGTGTGTGATCGAGTACCGCATTTTCGGGGTAGCTATTGTCGAGAATATCCTTGATTTCTTCAAGTGATATCCCCATTTCCTTATAAAGAACGATGCGCCGCAGGCGATTCATGTCATCTTCCGTGTACAAGCGATAGCCCGATTCCGTTCGATGCGAGGGAGAGAGCAGACCGATTTTGTCGTAATACAAAAGCGCGGTACGCGATAGGCCGGAGGACTTGGAAAGATGGCTAATTTTGTACATTGACTTGCTCCTTTGATGAGGGGTTATGGTTTATTTTATCTAAAAGATTTCGCTCAAAAAATTCCGTAATTTAGGGGGGTTGATCCTGCATTTATTTGCATACAAATTATCCCCCATATCTCGCGATTATCCGCAATAATGCGCAAAAAGGACTTTTTCAACAGACCCGCATGGTACAAAACCGATGACCGCTTTCACGGCGTAACATCACCAGCCTGAAAAAAGCATTTTACTGGTTCTATAATATTAATGAACCACGGGTTCTCTTTTTCATGCACGATTCATCCCATCATCTTGTATTGGCGGCTATAAAATTACAAGATATCGCGCTTTTCAACATCATCTAAACCACTATAAATGAACATATACTTAGATAGTAGACAAAAACAACGGCACAGCGGGATTTCGATTTCCTTTTTGCCAACAGGAAATGCGTATTACGTCCAATTCCTTTGGCAACGGAAAAAAATTAAGTTCATTATTGAAAAACCACATGTTTTGATTCATAAGCGAAAACCCATCTCCCATCGACAGGTGGAGGTATAGCGCGGAATAGGATGGTATCATCCGGATTCGCGCAGGGTGGATGTTGCATTTTTCGCATTGTGCCAACACAAATTGCGCCCCTTGCGGCACAATCTCGCTACCCACGACCAACAGTGGCAGAGTATTGAGCACCGACAAATCCTCCAGCGCTCTGGCTAACGGGTGCTCATTTGCCAAAATGACATAGCTTGGCATCCTTGAAATATTTTGAATGCATAAGTCCCCTAAATTCCCCTCGTCAAAGCAAAGGCAAATGGCAATGTCAATTTTGTTTTCCCGAAGGCGTTCCAACAATTCTCGATAAGGGTAGCACACTACTTCCAATGCCACTTGCTGATATTGGCATCGAAAATTGCGGATTTGCTCCAATAAATGCTCGTCCATATTTTGGCCTTCTTGTATGCCTATGCGAAGCTCGCCGGTCTTTCCCTCTTGAGCCAGCTTGGCCTTGTCCAACATTTTGTGATAACTGCTCCGGATACGGTCAAGCCCGTTGAACATTACAGTACCGCCCGGCGAGAGCGTTATCTTCCGATTTGTGCGCAGAAATAGCGGGAACCCCAACTCCGCCTCTAATTTTGCAATTTGCTTGCTAAGTGCCTGTTGCGATACATAAAGGTGTTTGGCTGCTTCGGTAAAATTCATGTATTTTGCAACCGCATAAAAACATTCCACATCTCGTTCCGTCATTTTTAACACCTCCTTGGATAGTATCAATTCTCAAAAAAGAGATCATACTGATGGTTTACATTTTATCAGCATTTGCAAATTATCACAATCACAACTTATTGGTTGTTATGAGAATTACAATCTTCTGTTGGACTTTTTCCGTGATATTTTATACAATCACAGCAACAAATCATAATATAGCAGTTCCTGATTTTATTGACTAAGGCAGCTCATCAAAGATAGTCTATTAAAATTGAAACTACTATAAGCAAGGAGTCGTTATTTATGGAAAGAATTTATCTTGAACAACAATGCGAGATTCCGGTTTTAGCCGAGGCTGATGTAGTCGTTGTCGGTGGTGGTAGTGCAGGTACGGCGGCGGCCATCGCAGCAGCTCGTGCCGGAGCAAAGACCATTCTTATGGAACGATATGGCCAGCTCGGCGGAATGCCCACCGGCGGTGAAGTTATCCTCATCCCTCCCATGAGCAATGGCGATACCATGATGACTCGCGGTGTGATGCTTGAAATTATGGAACGCCTTCATGAGCTAAATGGTGTATGCGGCCCCAAACTTGCAGACGTTGGCTCAACCGATCCCGAATTGGTAGCCAAATGGAGCAAGTATTTTGACATGACGCGCGAGGGTAAGGTTTGCTACGGTGGTTATGTAGATCCCGACCTTATGAAAATCGTCCTTTCCCACATGATGGAGGAGGCTGGTGTTGATATGTATCTCCATTGTTTAGCTTGCAAGGCAATCTGCGAGGACGGTGCGGTAAAAGGTGTCTGCTTTGAAAGCAAGCAGGGGCGCGCCGCTATCATGGGTAAGGTTATCATCGATTGTAGCGGTGACGGTG
>CAYJPI010000233.1:0-1493 GCA_964372005.1 uncultured Oscillospiraceae bacterium
TAACCGCATTCGTAGGGCCTTCGGGTTGCGGTAAATCAACATTCCTTAAAACGCTAAACCGCATGAATGACCTTGTGGAGGGTTGCCGTATTGACGGTGAAATCCTTCTCGATGGGGCAAATATCTACAAAGAGCTTGACCCGAATGTACTGCGTAAACGCGTAGGTATGGTGTTTCAAAAGCCGAATCCCTTCCCCATGAGCATATATGATAACATCGCCTATGGGCCGCGTACGCATGGCATAAAGAACAAGGCCCAGCTTGACGAAATGGTGGAAACATCACTAAAGAAGGCGGCAATCTGGGAAGAGCTTAAAGATCGCCTAAAGAAGAACGCGCTCGGCCTTTCGGGAGGACAGCAACAGCGCCTATGCATTGCGCGTGCACTCGCGGTTGAACCCGAAGTGCTACTCATGGACGAGCCGACAAGCGCGCTCGACCCGATATCTACATCGAAAATTGAAGACCTTGCCATCGAATTGAAAGAGCATTATACTATAGTAATAGTAACACATAACATGCAGCAAGCGGCTCGCATATCAGACAACACCGCTTTCTTCCTTTTAGGTGAGGTAATCGAACATGGCGGAACAGAGGATATGTTCTCACGTCCGCAGGATAAACGCACTGAAGATTATATTACAGGGAGGTTTGGATAATGCGCAACAGATTCGAAAAACAATTGGCTTTATTGCACAAGGAGCTACTCGAAATGGGCGCTCTTACAGAGAATGCGATAGCGAGCGTTTCAAAGTCCGTGGTAGATCAAAACACGGAAGATGCACAGCGTGCAATCGCGTACGAGAGAGACCTCGACCAGCTGTACCATGATGTGGAAACACTGTGCTTGAAGCTTTTATTACAGCAACAACCTGTAGCGAGCGATTTGCGCCTTGTATCCGCCGCGTTGAAGCTCATCACCGATATGGAGCGCATAGGCGACCAATCCGCCGATATCGCGGAGATTATACTGCACATCATCGGCACGCCCTATAAAGCGCAGCTCGAAACATTGGCCGAAATGGGAACCATCGCCTGCCAAATGGTTACGGATTCCATCGACGCGTTCGTGCGCCGCGATGTTGAGCTGGTGAAAAAAGTGCTAACGATGGATGATGAGATAGACTCGCGCTTCTGGAAAGTGAGAAAAGAGCTAATCGAACTTATCCGTAGCAATGCAAACGACGGCGACCAGATAGTGGACCTGCTTATGATCGCGAAATATATGGAGCGCATAGGCGACCATGCCGAAAACGTTGCGGAGTGGGTAGAGTATGCCATAACCGGATTGTATCGCGGGGAGGTACTATAAATGATTTACTATGTCGAGGACGATCGCAATATACGCGACCTTGTGGTGTACACCTTGCGCCAGAGCGGATTTCAGGCGGAGGGTTACGATGACGGGGCGGCATTTTGGGGAGCCATCGATAGTGGCGCTGAACGCCCCGAACTCATCATGCTCGACATTATGCTCCCCGGAGAGGATGGCG
>CAYJPI010000233.1:1503-4583 GCA_964372005.1 uncultured Oscillospiraceae bacterium
CCATATTGCGCGCCATCCGTGCCAAGGCGCAAATGGCGGAAATCCCCGTCATCATGGTTACGGCAAAGGGTGCGGAGTATGACAAGGTCTTAGGGCTGGATAGCGGCGCGGATGATTACATCGCAAAGCCATTTGGCATGATGGAGCTTGTAAGCCGTGTTAGGGCGCTTCTTCGCCGTGCCGCCCCTAAGCCCGCTAAGGATCGGATGGAATCGGGCGATCTCGTTGTGGATACGCGCCGCTACACCGTTTGCGCTTCGGGCGAGGAGGTTACGCTCACGCATAAGGAGTTTGAGTTGTTGCGCTTTCTTATGGAGAACAAAGGCACGGTGTTTGGGCGCGAGCAATTGCTGAAAACCGTTTGGGGGTATGATTATGATGGCGGTACTCGCACGGTGGATGTGCATGTGCAAACGCTTCGCCAAAAGTTAGGTGATAGCGGTACACAAATTTGCACTGTCCGAGGCGTTGGATATCGCTTTGGGGAATAAATAATGAGAATAAGAGTTTTCCGCAGCATGTTATTTGCGGTGATTATGGCCATTACGCTAAGCGGCACGCTTGGCGTGATGGCATTTTATGGATTTATGGATTCGTATGTGCATGAATCGATAAGGCAGGAAAGCGAATATGTCGCCGCCGCACTCAATGCGGTTGACGATAGGGTTGGCTACCTTGAAAGTGTAAGAAACAATGAACTTCGCATTTCGCTATTCGATGCGGCGGGCACCCCCCTATATGATTCCGAATTCCCGATAGATGAAGTCATGAACGCATATGATGATACTTGCTTTCGCTCCGCTCAATCTTTGCGAATAGGTGATGCCAAGGTGGTAAGTGCCGAAACGGGCGAGAGGGTATCATGCTATACCGTGCGCCTAAATGATGGCAGCATAGTGAGATTGCAGGTGGGAAGAGATGAAATATCCGCGATGCTCATGAGCGTGATTTGGCTATTCGTTGGGATATTTGCTATAGTGGCGGCGCTCGCATTAATGTTAACGAGGCGAATGTCAAAAAAAGTATTTGCGCCGATAAACGACATCAACCTCGACGAACCGATGAAGAATGAGGGCTATGATGAATTGTCGCCGCTTCTATCTCGTATGGAGAAACAGCGCAAGCGCATAAACAGGCAAATGACGGAGCTGACAAAACAGCAAAGCGCGCTTAGCGCCGTAACTGCGAATATGCGCGAAGGGCTCGTTGTGCTTGATAAGAACAACAACATACTTTCCATCAATGCAAGTGCGCTGAAGATATTCCGCATGCAAGAAGAAAAATGCGTGGGCAAGCATATACTTACGCTAAATAGAAGCGAGAACCTCAGGGATATGCTTATAAATGCAGGGCAGGGCATAGAGGTGGAGGAGATGATACACTTCGGCGGCAGGAGCTATCGAATAACGGCAAACCAGGTTGACGGTGAAACGGGAGAGCAGGCAGGCATGGTGCTTCTCGTGCTTGATGTTACCGAAAGGCATAATGCAGAGAAACTGAGGCGCGAGTTTACCGCCAATGTATCGCATGAATTGAAAACGCCGCTCACATCGATTGCAGGCTATGCCGAAATCATGGCCAATGGCATAGTAAGGCAGGAGGATATGCAATCCTTCGCAGGGCGCATACATGAGGAGAGCACAAGGCTAATTGAGCTCGTGCACGACATATTGAAGCTATCCAAGCTCGATGAAAAGTCCGGCGAACTCGAATGGGAGGATGTACTCTTAGGTAACATTGCCGCCGATGCGGTGAATCGCCTTACTCACATCGCCGAGGATAAGAGCATTGCACTCGCGCTTGAAGGGGAGGCCCCGGCCATCAAAGGCGTTAGGCCCGTGCTTCATGAGATGGTGTATAATCTAATTGAAAATGCCATCAAATACACGCCCGAAAAAGGCCGTGTGAAGGTGACGATATCACATACCGATAAGCTCGCCATAGTGCGCGTTAAGGATACGGGCGTCGGCATACCTCAGCAGTACCATGACAAGGTGTTCGAGCGCTTCTATCGCGTGGATCAAAGCCATAACAAGCAAACGGGCGGAACGGGGCTCGGCCTTTCCATCGTTAAGCATGGCGCGATACTCCACGGCGCATCGCTTACCCTTGAAAGCCAAGAAGGTAAGGGAACGAAGGTAACGCTTGAGTTTAGATTATAGGTATGAATACCCTGAAAACAATGTGTTACCCTTGCATGAACTAACATAGAACAATGCAATAAAAAGCCCAAATACGGGCTTTTTTTGTTTGGGGCGAAACTATAGCAAGGGAATTCATGCCATACATGGTATATACCGTTCATTGTATATTCCTCCTCGATATATAACAATGGAGAAAAGGGCGAGCCATAGCAAATTTATTTGCAATATAAACAAGGGTTCATCTAATGAGGAGGAAAGAAAATGACAAGAAAACTAAAGCGCATAAAGGGTGTTACTATACTTCTTGCGATGGCGATGATGCTTACATTCGCTTTGCAAGCAGGGGCATCCGCAGGGACAATCATCCATGATGGTGTATCGCTAACATTCATTCCGAGCGAAGTGGCAGGAGAAGCGGGCGCAGATGCCGTTATCGAATATGGATTGTACATCGATGGCGTGTTAATCGCGGGAGTGAGAGAAACGTACCTTGGAACGGAAGCCCTTACGGCGGATGTAATAGTCCCGGAAGGTTATACATTTGGGTATGTTACGCAGGGAGAAAACATCGACACCACTTTGAATGCCGAGGTTTTGCCCTTGCCCGAGCCCACCATATTATCGGGTGAGATGCCAACGCCCGACGTAACGGCAACACCTACTCCAACGCCCACCCAATCGCCTACGATTGCACCCGTTCCTGCGGTGATAGCGGAGGGGGCGACCGGGTACACCGAAACATATCCCGTTGCGCTTGAAAAGGGAAAAACGCTCTACTATTCCTTGCATGTGACTAAGGATGTGATGGCCGCAACACCTACACCGGCCGCAACACCCACACCGGCCGCAACACCTACACCCGATGCAACGCCAACACCGGATGCAACACCTACACCCGATGCAACTCCTACACCCGATGCAACACCTACAAAGCCA
>CAYJPI010000234.1:0-4575 GCA_964372005.1 uncultured Oscillospiraceae bacterium
GCTGTCAACTTAAGAGCCGACAGCAAGTAATAAGTAATAGTGAAGAGTGAAAAAGTGTTTGTTTTCCTGACGTTTATTATTCCCTACGAGCCGCTTCACGGCTCGAGGGGGAAAATTAAAAAAAAGGTCGACCGATTCTTTGCAAACCATCACCAATGAATCTGTTTTAACCTGCAACCGTCCTTGCGCCATAATCATCGGCGCAAAGGCGACACCCAAGATTGACTTAATCTTCCCCCTCGGCCGTGTAACGGTCGAGGAATGGGGTCAAGGGGATAACATCCCCTTGCAGGGGTCTTAGGGGACGGAGTCCCCTAACGTCCTAACGTCCCCTAACGTCTCCCAAGTAAATTGCTGGTGCAGAGCTTGACAATTATGTGAGGAATAGGTATTATATCAGAGTAAACGAATATAGCCGCGATGACGGGGTTGGCATCCCATGAGCGGAACGAATTAAGGTGGGCGGCTCATTGTCGCCAAAAAGGGTGGAACCGCGAGGATAACGTCTCGTCCCTTTGTTGGGATAATGAGGCGTTTTTTGTTACAAAAAAATACGGTGACGGATGAACATGTCGCCAAAAAAGGAGAGCTTTTATCATGGACAACAGCCAAAAGACAATGGAGAAAATCGTTGCGTTATGTAAGGGTAGGGGGTATATCTTCCCCGGCTCGGAGATCTACGGCGGCCTTGCCAACACTTGGGATTATGGCCCCTTGGGTGTAGAGTTCAAGAACAATGTTAAGAAGGCTTGGTGGCGCAAGTTCGTGCAGGAGAGCCCCTACAATGTGGGTATGGACAGTGCAATCTTGATGAACCCTCAGGCTTGGGTGGCATCCGGCCACGTTGGCGGATTCTCCGATCCTTTGATGGACTGTAAGGATTGCAAAGCACGCTTTAGAGCCGATAAGATCATCGAGGACTATATACAGGAAAAAGGCATAACCGATGTTCGCCCCGATGGCTGGTCGAACGAACAGATGGAAGAATACATAAAGGAAAATACGATCGCATGCCCCGATTGCGGCAAGATGAACTACACCGCAATCCGCAAGTTCAACCTCATGTTCAAAACCTTCCAGGGCGTAACCGAGGACAGCGCGGCGGAAATTTACTTGCGCCCCGAGACAGCGCAGGGCATATTCGTTAACTTCAAGAATGTACAGCGCACCACGAGGAAGAAGATTCCCTTCGGCATTGCGCAGATAGGTAAATCATTCAGAAACGAGATTACACCGGGTAACTTCACTTTCCGCACGCGCGAGTTCGAGCAGATGGAGCTTGAGTTCTTCTGCGAGCCGGGCACGGATCTTGAGTGGTACGAGTACTGGAAGGATTACTGCAAAAACTTCCTGCTTAACCTCGGCATGAAGGAAGAGAATATCAAGATGCGCGAGCATGATAAGGAAGAGCTTTCGCACTACTCCAAGGGCACGACCGACATCGAGTTCCTCTTCCCATTCGGATGGGGCGAGCTTTGGGGTATCGCCGATCGTACGGACTTCGACCTAAAACAGCATGCCGACCATGCCGGCGAGAACATGGAATACGTCGATCCTTTCGATAACAAGAACAAGTACATCCCGTACTGCGTTGAGCCGTCATTGGGCGCTGATCGTGTAGCACTCGCATTCCTTTGCGATGCATATGATGAGGAGACACTCGAAGGCGGAGATGTTCGCACGGTTATGCACTTGCACCCTGCACTCGCGCCTTACAAGGCTGCAATCTTGCCGCTTCAAAAGAAGCTCGGTGACAAGGCGAAGGAAGTGTATGCGATGCTGTCCAAGCGTTTCATGGTTGATTATGATGAGACGGCCGCAATCGGTCGCCGCTACAGAAGGCAGGATGAAATCGGTACGCCGCTTTGCATCACCATCGACTTTGATACGATGGAAGATGATACTGTAACCGTGCGCGACCGCGACACAATGACGCAGATCCGTCTGCCCATCGCGGAGCTAACAAAGTACATCGAAGAGAAGATGGAGTTTTAATTTTTGCTATGGATTGTAAGGAGATGACATACAAGGAAGCGATCGCTAATTTGCGCCTGCCCTTTGAACGGCTCACCATCCTTTCCTTCATAGTTGACACCGCACCGATGAAGGCGCTCGTTGATTTACTTGTTGCGCTCGATTCACGCAATGTTTCGGCTTTAAGCCCGGCCTACCACGCGCTCAGCACCGCGCTGATCGCGGGTGGGTATAGGCGAGCGAGCGGGGATTTGTTTTTCGATTTTCTTTTGCACAGCATATTGTTCGAGGAACATGCATTTAGCGTCCGTGCCGCAAGAGGGGAGTGGGATGAACCGCTCTCATCGGCGATGCGCCATGATTTATCGCTTCTTTCGCGATTTGCACAGCTAAACAGCGTCACCTTGAAGCGTTTTGTGACGGAGTGTTTGAAAGAACAAAAGCCTAAGGTGGAACAGCAAATGCCCGAGGATAATATAAGCTCCATGTCGAGTGCGATATGGTCGGGCAATATAACGGGCGGCGTTTCGAAGAAGCCTGCAAGAACCGCACCGATTCCGCAAGCACAAGCGACTATATCGCTCGGAGAAAATGAGTGGTTGAGCTATAGATACGCTTTTGAAAGACTGCAGGAGGAGTATGTTTCGGATGAAGCGCTCGAGGAAATGTACCATCGTTTCGAAAACACGAGCGACTGGGGGATTCTACTCGACGATATTTGGAACTTCCACAATGCTTATGGCATGGGTGAAACATTCCTCAGGTATCGCCTGTTTCACATGGCGCCGAGTGGTGAACTTCTGGGCATATGTGAGCCACAAACCGACGAGGCGGAGTTGCCGTTCCTTTATGCGAGAGAAAGAAAAATGCTTGAAAGCAATGTGATACGATTTTTGCAGGGGGAAAGTGCTAACAATGTGCTCATAAAGGGTGCGGCCGGCACGGGTAAAACTGCGGAAATCTTTACACTTGCACGCGATTTTCCGGCTTTAAGGCTCGTGTTTGTGCCGAGTTTGGATGTTAAAAACATACTCTCTCTTATAGGCTTGCTTCGTGCCCAGCCGTTTCGTTTTATACTATTTTTCGATGACCTCGACATGACCTCGAGTGATTTCAAAGCTGCGAGAACGACCCTGCTCATCCCCGGCGTAGTTCCTGAAAATGTGATGGTTGTGGGAGCGACGAGATCAGGCGAGGACAGCCTTTTTCCCGTGATGATAGCCAGGAAAGAACCGCCCTTGAAGGATTTTATTGCACTCGTGAGCGCTATACTCTTGAAGGATGGAATAGAGGCGCGCTTTGAGCGCGTTCAGAATGCCTGCATTGACCATGCCGCGGAGAAAAAGCCTATTTCGCTTCAAGGGGCGTACATGACGGCAAAGGCGATTGCGGATGAAATTGATGATGCTTAATGGCTTAAAATGAAAGAAATAGAGGCATTTGAACAAAAAGTACGACAATTTCTGTTTTGTGTGGTATACTAAATGTAGTAGCAAAACAGAAAAACATGGAGGTAACCCAATATGGAACATAATGGTAGGCAATACGAGCCATTTGTTGTCGCGCCGCTAAAAATTCAAGGTGTATTCGGAATAACATGGCAAATTTATAAGCGTGGATTCTTGTCGATGTTGATTTTCACATTTGTCCTAATGGGCATAGTGGGGCTCATATCTTCGGCGAGTAGTTTACTGGTTATGCCTGATCTTAGCGGAGCCAACTCGTCGATGTATGATCCTTTTGCCGCGCTTGAGGGAATATTGGCACTATCTGGAATAACATTTGTGTTATCCATTGCATCGTCATTCTTGCTTTCGCCCATGTGGATGGGTGTTGCCTATGGCGAATACGCCCAAAGATTGCGCGGAAAGGTGCGTTCCTTGGGAGGATTGTTCAGCGCATGCGGTGTGGGATTAAAGAATTATTACACCACCTTCCTTGCAAGCCTGCTTGTGACGATTGGTTTTTCGATCGTGCTTGCAATAATCATCACGGCTATTATGTTTGGGGTTATGATTGGTATGATGCCCACCCTTTTCATGGGCGGCGTGGATGGAATGATTGGCTACTCCATAACGATAATGGTAGTTGTTCTAATTATAGCTGTGATAGTGGGGCCATTTTCGTCGATGTTTATGTCATTCATCTATCCGGTTGCGGTACATGAGGGAAAACGCCATTTTCAGGCGGTAGGACGTAGCTTCCGTCTTGCGGGGCGCAATTTCTGGCGTGTATACGGAACGAATGCCATTGCTATGCTTGGCTATATGCTTATTACTGTGGTTCTAATCGCTCCGGGCTATATCATGATGATGAGTGATATAACAAATGCCATGTTTTTTATGGAAGTCCCGTCGATGGTGATGCCCACTTTGCTCCTTAGTGTAGGCGCACTTGTAGCAACATTGATTACGACGCCACACTACATCGCACTTACATCCACACTTTACTATGATGTGGTAGCTCGCGATACTAAGGAACCTGTTTTCATCGACCAAAATGCACCTTTGCCGGGTGATATGCCTGCGGTGCGTACGCAATATGCGCCATATAATCCTGCTCAACAACCTCAGAATAACCAACCATATGGGCAGGCAACAC
>CAYJPI010000235.1:0-4568 GCA_964372005.1 uncultured Oscillospiraceae bacterium
TAGGAACGGCAAAATTTTTTACACTTCTACTACTTCTTTATCACACATCAGCAAAGGTTCAAATAACCTACCAAAAACCCATTGAATGCGCCTAGTATTGCACCTATGGCGGATGCAATCAATATCGGTAGCCAGATGCCGCCTTCGTACCCGATATCGAGAAGGAATCTTGTTGTTGCGTATACGCTGAGCGATGCAAGAGCAGGAAACGATACATCCACACCGCCTGAAATAATTACCATGAAAGCACCCACGGCAAATATGCCGGGGACAACCATAGCGGATAGAATATCAACAATATTATTTGCGGTGAAAAATTCTCCGGATCTTGCCTGTATCAAAAGTGCTAGCGCAAATAGTAGCAGGAAAACGTAAAATTCATTACGTGTAAGCATCTTTTTAAGTGATTTTTGCATACTCGTGCCTCCTCACATCATGTGTGAAAGGATGGCCTTTTCGTCGATATCCTTTGTTGCGGATTCGTGTACGATCTTTCCATCTTTCATAATAATCAACCTCGAACAGTTTTCGAGCACCTCGGGCAAATCATCGGAAATGATGATAACCGCCATGCCTGCTTCCTTTGCAAGGTTTTGCAATATCTCATGCATATCGTGCTTTGAGCCGATATCAACGCCTACCGTCGGGCCATTAAGTATAAGAAGCTTCGGTTCGCATGCAAGCCATTTTGCCAAAACTACCCTTTGTTGGTTGCCGCCCGATAGGGTTGAGCATGCATTGCTTGGATCGGGTGTCGCGATTGACAGTTCCTTAACCCATTTTTGTATACATGCTTGTCGCGCAGATAGATCAAGCGAGCCGATCTTTGTTTTCATGTCATCGATCTTAGATATCACGATATTGTCGGCTATCGATTGATCGAGGAATAAACCTTCCGATAATCTATCCTCGGGTACAAAACCGATTTCGTGAGAGATTGCATCCTGAGGTGTAGTTAATGAAACTTCTTTTCCGTCTACAAGCAGCTTTCCACCCGTTGCCGGCATAATTCCGAATAATGTTAAGGCAAGCTCAGTTCTACCGGAATCCAAAAGCCCTGTTACCCCAAGTATTTCCCCTGCACGAACCTCGAAGTTTAAGTTTGAAAAATGCCCGGTCAAACTTAAATTCTCGGCCTTTAGAAATGGTTTTTCGCCTATTTTGCACGGTTCAAATGGCTTGTTTTTGAATTTTCTACCCGTCATGTAGTATGAAAATTTTTCATCATCGAGTTCATTTGTGCTACCCGTTGCAATTAATTCTCCCGAACGGAAAATTGTAAATTTGTCGGATATCTCGAATACTTCATCGAGCTTATGGCTAACAAAAAGAATTGCAATTCCCTGCGCTTTTAGCTGTGATATGATTTCAAAAAGAGCTTGAACTTCTTTTTTGGTGAGTGCGGTCGTGGGTTCATCCATTATGATGAGCTTTGCATTGAACATAAGAGCACGGCTTATTGCAACCATTTGTTTTTCAGCAACCGAAAGGTTACCTACAAGCGCATCCAAATCAACATTAAAGTTAATTTTCTTTACAGCTTCCTCGGCAATCGTGCGCATTCTTTTTTTGCTTACAATTTTTCGCTTAGCTGCAAGTTCCGTGTTTAGTGCTAAATTTTCCATAACAGTGAGGTTTGGGAAAATAGAAAAGTCTTGATAAATTACTTGGATGCCGCTCATAATTGCACTGATTGGCGTGATTTTATCAAGCGTCTTTCCATCAAAAACTATATCTCCGCTATCTTTGGGGTGTACCCCTGAAATGATTTTAATGAGCGTGGACTTGCCGCATCCATTTTCTCCGGCCAAACAATGAATCTCGCCGGGCATAATGGTAAGTGATACTCCTTTGAGTGCGTGTACTGCCGCAAACGACTTCTTTACGTCTCTGGCTTCGAGTAATGCTTGCATTGAGATTACCTCCATATGCGCGATTGGCGACTACGTGCAGTAGCCGCCACAACGCAATTTACTTAAATTATTAGAATCCGAAGCTATCCACGTTTTCCGCATTGATAGTGATCCAGCCCTGTCCTTCAAGAACGGTGGAAGATCCTTCACGGAACGCCATAGCGGTATAACCTTCAACGCCCAAGTCCACGGTCTCGCCAATTTCTTCGCCGCCAAGAACCTTAACAGCGAGGGAAATCATAGCCTGTCCTGCCAAAGCGGGATCCCAAAGTGTGAGCGACTTGATAACACCGGACTTAAGGAGTGCGGCATTATCGGCCGGCATGCCTGTGCCTGTTGCGAATGCCTTATCAACAAGGCCGAGTTCTTCGATAGCGCGTGCTACGCCCGGTGCATCGAACGAAGATGTTCCTGCAACACCCTTAAGGTCGGGATATGCTTTGAAGAGTTCCTTCGCCTGGTTGTAAGCTGTGTCGCCATTATCATGGGATTCTGCGCGGGGCATTTCTTCAAGCAATGTCATGTTCGGGTAGGTTGCCTGCTGATGTGCAACCGCAGCATCTGCCCATTCATTATGCGAGCCATTTGTAAGGTCTGCAACCATGGTTGTGTAAAGACCCTCTTCACCCATTGCGGATGCAAGGTTGTCCATGATGAACTGGCCGTAGCCTGCATTGGAGAACGCTTCGATGTTGTAATCAACATTTGTAAGGCTTGCACCTTCATGTGTGATTACCACGATTCCCGCATCTCTTGCTTCCTTCAAGATGGGATCGATGGACTGAAGATCAACGGGCACCACGCAAATGGCATCCACTTCCTGTGCAATGAGATCTTCAACGAGCTGTGCTTGCAATGTTGCGTCAATCTGGTCTGTTCCCTTTTGGTAAACATTAAGTCCGGTCATGTCAGCATATTCGGTTACACCGGTGTCCATGCGTACAAACCAGGGATTTGCGGAGTCCTTGGGTACAACAACGATTTCCCATTCGGAAGGATCAGCGGCCTCTGCCGCAGGGGCTTCTCCTGCAGGGGCTTCTGCTGCGGGGGCTTCGGGGGCTGCAGGTTCTGCCGCCGGTGCGCATGCAACCGCGGTGAGACCCATCGTGAGTGCGATAAGTAGTGCCAATGTTTTCTTCATAGTACTTTCCTCCGTTTTATCTTTTTCGTCCCGGTTGGGACAAATCATATACTGTATTGTTTAAGTAAGCGCACATCACTTACAGGCGCTTAAACTGAACTTCTTTTTCGTATTTATCCATATCATCGAGCCAAGAAGCCCCGGCGCGTGCATCCTTTGTTAAGCACAAATAATCCCAAACGGCATTCACGGGCATATTTTTACACTCATCCAGAAGAGCCATGCGCTTTGCGAAATTCTCGTTTCTTTCCACCTCCAAAAGATAGTCCGTAGGCTCAAGCAGTGCGCTAAGAAGCGCTTTGCCTGCCGCTCGAAGTCCAACGATCCAGGCGGTTACTCGGTTTACCTGTGCATCAAAGAAATCTAAACCTATACAGGTTTTACCATTCAAAATATTAGCTCGTTTGATTTCTCTCATCACATCATAAAGCCCATCATCCTGTATGAGTGTGTGATCCGAATCCCATCTTACGCCGCGCGATAGATGGAACATAAGCCCATTTGTGAAGGGATGTACGGCGGAGATTTTGTCCGCATAGTTTTCGGTGGGGTGAAAATGCCCCGTATCAATGGTGAGGCCAAGGTTGTTTTTGGCGGCATACGCAATATAAAAATCATGCGATCCTACAGTAAAACACTCATTAGCTATTGAAAAAACCTTTCCTTCCATACAATCACACAAATATCGCGCATCGCGTTTGATTGCATAGATTTGGTCGAGCGATTCGCGCAATCTTTCACGATATCCCATACGATCGACGGTGTTATCCTTCGTTCCGTCCGGCACCCAAGTATTATTAAATACCGTGCAATTTAGTTCTTTTCCTATGCTTTCGCATATTTCACGCCCACGAATGCCGGCTTCAATCCAATACGCACGCACATCATCATCAGGCGAGGCTATAGAACATCCTTTTTTCATCATTGGATGTGTAAAATATGACACGTTAAAATCGACAGCCATGCTTCGTTCTTTTGCAAAATCTATAAACGCACGGAAGTCCTCTTTTTCGTATGCATTACGCTCTTTTTTTACCGTCGGCTCAGCATACATGCTCTGCAATCCAAGCCTATGAGTGCACGGTGAAAAGCGCATAGCCTGCGCAAGGTCGCTACGAATTTCATCGCCGTTTCTCGCTTTTCCGGGATAATTGCCCGTAACCGTGTTTTCAGAGTGAATATTTTCATTTTTTTCAAAACCGGTCACGTCATCCGCGGCCCAACTGTGGATTGAAATTCCTACATCGGAAAATTGCGTAAGCGCCGCTTCCACGTCAACACCATATGACGAATACATGTCCTTTGCTTGTTCGTAAGCACTAATAATAAACTTTTCGTCTGTTCTTTTCATCATTGAGCACATTCCTCCTTGATTTATGAAAATGCGAATCAAATATTTTATTTTCATTTGGCCATTTCTTCTTTGATGATATCATCCATTTCGGCCAATCATAATCTTCGTAGTCAGTACATGCGAACCTTGTGTTTATTTCTACATGCGAACGTTGTGTTTG
>CAYJPI010000236.1:0-4563 GCA_964372005.1 uncultured Oscillospiraceae bacterium
TTGACATTCTTAGCAACCTGATGCACCATCCTAAGTGCTATGGGGAATATCGCAGGCCCCGATAAGCCGGCATATACATTATTGAATATAGCCTTCTTGTTATGCGTGTCTATCGACATGCCCAGTATAGTGTTGATAAGCGATAGACCGTCCGCGCCACCTTCCTCGCATGCTTTTGCTACACCCACAAGATCAGGCGCATTGGGCGAAAGCTTCACCATAAGCGGGAAACGTGTTATTTCCTTTATCTTTTTCGTGATATCCTTCGCCATGTTAGGCTCCATGCCAAAGGCCATGCCACCTGCTTTAACATTGGGGCAGGATATGTTGAGCTCGAGGATATCAATCGGCGCATCATTAAGAAGCCGCGCTCCCTCGATGTAATCCTCCATGCTGTGGCCGCCCAGATTAGCGATTACAGCAGGCCCAAGCTCGCGCATAGCTGCGGCTTCAGTCTCCACAAACGCCTTTACGCCGGGATTTTGAAGGCCTATGCTATTGAGTATTCCTGCAGGCGTCTCGGCGATGCGCTGGCCCTTGTTGCCCTGGCTCCCATTAAGGGTAAGCCCTTTGCCGCTTATGCCACCAAGCATATTGGGATTAAAATAGTCTTTATAAAGCGTGCCAAACCCGAATGTGCCCGATGCGGCTATAACAGGGTTTTTCATGGTTATCCCCAAGAGATTCGTGGTGAGAGCATTATGCATTTAAAACACCTCCGAACTTAGGAAAACCGGCCCATCCTTACAAACGCACTTCATTCCCTTCGTAGTTTCACATACGCATGATAAACATGCGCCCACGCCACAGCCCATGCGTTCTTCAAGTGATAGATATAGCGTCGCGCCATGCTCCTTTGCTTTTTCGGCTGCCGCGCGCATCATAGGCGTAGGTCCGCAAGCGTAGTAGATACGATCCTGCACGGTAAAGTCGACATCGTCGGTTACACGTCCGCCGATATTACAATCAAGCGCATTACATACAGAACGGAACGCACCCTCAAGCACCGGCTGTTCTCTAAATCCAAGATGTATACGAATGTAACCGCCGGGAAATCTCTTCCTATGGGTTTTTGCAAGCATGTACAGCGGCGCAATTCCAACGCCACCGCCTATGAGCGCTATATTGGAACTCGTAAGCGGAAAACCCTTGCCCAAAGGCCCTTGGATTATCACCCTTTCGCCGGGGATTAGCTTAGATAGCTGAGCTGTTCCGCGGCCGACAACTTGGTATAATAGTGTGAGGATTCCGTCCGCCCAGTCGAACACGCAAATGGGACGGCCAAGGAATGGATCCATATGCCCGTCTATGCGAAGGAGGACGAATTGTCCCGGTTCACAAGGAGTGGTGAAGGGGACGCGCATGCTATGAAAGCCGCCCTCTACAAAGTCATTATGTAGTACCGTTGTGGGAACCATTACAGCCATTGGAGTATGTCCTCTTTCATTGTAAGCACTGCTTTGTTTACATAATCGAGATAGTCTTCCTGTTCCGTCTTGCCTTTATGTGCCGCGATTATTCCGCGCGAGGAGTTGACCACGCCGCAAATATCATCCTTGAAAATTTGTGCAATATCCTTGCCTGTACCGCCTTGCGCCCCATAACCGGGGATGAGGAAGAAGGTGTTGGGCATGATGGGTTTAATCTTTTCAAATTCTTCGGGGTAGGTAAGGCCTACTACAGCACCTATAGCGCCGTATTTGCCGCTTCCTACGAATTGCTCGTTCCACTTTGAAACCAAACGTCCCATGCGGATATAGACGGTTTCGCCATCATCCATCTTTTGATCCTGCAATTCTCCGCTTGAGGGATTGCTGGTTTTGATGAGGGAGAAGAGCCCTTTTTCGTTGTTCTTTAGAAAATCATAATAGGGGGAGATAGCATCTTCTCCCATATAGGTATTAACGGTCATTATATCGGTTTCGAAGTCGCCCGTGAAATGACCTACGCCATACTGCTTGGCCGTGGATGCAATATCGCCGCGCTTAACATCCGATATCACGATAGAACCTTTTTCGCGGGCATAGCGAACGGTTTTCGCGAATGCTTTCAATCCTTCAAGCCCAAGTGCTTCGTAGCATGCAATTTGAACTTTAAAGCAGGCGGCATTCTCGTAGGTGGCATCAACAATACCTTTGTTGAATTGAAATATGTTCTCTTCCGTCGAAATATCCTTTTCCTTTAAGAATTCCGGCAAAAAATCGTATTGGGTATCAAGCCCAACGCAGACGGGACCTTTTTTTAGTGCTTCTTGGTGTAATTTATCGAGTATCATGCTGCCTCCTTGTGATTTTAATTCTATATCTATTATACCCTCGATGATGGTACAATGAAAGCTAAAAAATATACCGTCCCACTTGCTTTCGTTATAGTTAAAGCAAGGATGGAACGGCATTAATATTAAAAAATGAAAAACAATAATGAGGGAATAAGCTGTACTTTTTTGTGAATGCATTTCCCGCTATATTACCCACCATACTGCTCCTCTCATGTGTTTCGCTTTAGACATGATACACGACACGAGAGCCTATGTCAATCCCTTATGTAAAACAAAAAAACGGTTACATGCATAGAATGTATGAGCAAAACAGCTTTGCGCCTCGCGCAAGGAAGAAATGGAAGGTGATATGATGGAGCAGGGAACCTTAAAGGTGCAGGTTACCGCCGATAATTACGCGCTTCCCGTTGCGGGCGCAAAGGTAACGGTCTCGGGCATGAAGAAGGAACAGTTAAGCGTTATTACAAAAGAAGATGGAAATACACCCGTTTTGGGCGTTGAAACACCGCCCGTAAGCGAAAGCCAAAAATATGGCTCACCTATGCCATATGCACTGTATGATGTGCTCGTTGAATCGAGCGGATATCCGAATATGCATATCTTTGGTGTGCAAGCGTTTCCGGATTCCGGTGCGCTTGTAGAGGTGGATTATTCCGCGCTCATGACAATACACCCCATAACGAACGACATGCGCATCGATATACCCCCAAGTAGGTTGTTCACGGGGCAGGGGGGAGAGCCCAAAGGGCCAATAAGCGGAAGCATGGTTAACAGCACAAAGCTTGTAACCGTGCCTGACTATATAAGCGTTCATATGGGGCTTCCCGGGGCAAATGGAGCGGTTGTTATGATGCTATACAAGGATTATATCAAGAATGTAGCATCCGGGCTTTTATCTCCTACATGGCCTCAAAATGCTTTGCGTGCGGGAATACATGCCATCGTTGGCGTTACCCTAAACAGGATATATACTCAATGGTATCGCAAAAATGGTTACCCTTATGATATCACAGCATCTCCGAGCGTTGATCAAAGTTATGTGGAAGGGCGGCAAATTTTTGATAATATTTCTGACATAGTGGACGAAATATACGATGTGTATCCATCAAAAAAAGGAGTAAATGAGCCACTGTTCAGCGCATATTGCACATTACCTCCGGGCAGCGGCGGATGCAGCGGCATGCCTCTTTGGGATATGCTGGATAAAGCATATGCAGGCTTATCGAGCGCCGCGCTCATACAGTATTATTTTGGTAATGATGTGGAACTCACGCAGCCCGAGAGATCGGCAATCACGGATCTTCGCGGATACCCGGGAAAGGAGATCATTCGCGGCATGCGCGGCGACCCGGTACGTTCCGTTCAACGATGGCTCAATATTCTGTCTTCTTTGTATCGCGACATTCCGAGTATATCCGAAGAAACAGGCTTTTTCGGGAATGAGACGGAGCTTGCGCTTAAAGCATTCATGCGTAGATTTGGACTTGATGGGGCATCCAAGGTTGATAAAAAGATATGGGTAGCGCTTTCAAAGGCCGCTGAAGATGCCGTTATAAAAATAGAAAATGATATGACGGCCTCGCCAATTCTTCAAGAAGAAAGCAGCGAACCCAAGGAATATGCGCCTTATCCCGGTGAAATACTAAGGCAGGGTGACCGTGGCAAGGATGTAGTAACGCTACAAAACTACCTAATAGATCTATCGCGATTATACGAGCAGATACCCAAAATAGAAGCGGACGGCATATTTGGCAAGGAGACTCGCGCGGCTGTAGTAGCCTTCCAAAAGCTATTCGGATTAAGTGCAGATGGTCTCGTGGGTCCTATAACTTGGGATACTATGATTCGCGAGCTGAAAGATACAAAATAAATCAGAGTCAAAATTATGTTTTTGTTGCGTCTGAATTGTGAAAAACTCACAATTCAGACTATTATGCGAGTGAAATAATCGAAAAAACAAGAAAAAACTTGCTACTTAAAAGTGAACTGTGATAGAATCGTATGGTAAGCGACTATAATCGTTTTTAAGAACGAATCTGGAGGTAAACTATATGGTAATGGCAGGCGATTTTCGCAAGGGTGTAACGGTTGAGATCGATGGACAAGTCTGGTCGATCGCCGATTTCCAACATGTAAAGCCCGGCAAGGGTGCGGCGTTCGTACGTACGCGCCTCAAGAATGTAATGACGGGTTCCGTTTTGGAGCGCACATTCAACCCCACCGATAAATATCCCAAAGCACACATTGAGACAAAAGAGATGCAGTATCTCTATTCCGACGGTGAA
>CAYJPI010000237.1:0-1058 GCA_964372005.1 uncultured Oscillospiraceae bacterium
CAACAGGGCGGCGGTAGGCAGCCTGAAGCAGGAGCTCCGGCAGGCATGGGCGAAAGGCCGAATAGGGGAGGGGAAGGACGTATGCCTATTGAGGAAGATGGTGGCGCGGTGTAGATTTCACAAATGACAAGTATATTTTATTATGGCGATATAGCAGCTTGACTCAAAATGCATATTTTAAGTCAAATTGCTATATTATTACGTTTTTTCGAAACCTCCCGGGAGACATGCCGAAATGTTCCTTAAAGCACTTGCTCAAATGGTACTGCGAGGAAAATCCTGCTTGCTTTGCTATTTCTTCTAGCGAGTACGTGGTAGATAACAGCATGTGAGACACCACCGAGAGCTTACTGCGGGTTATGTATTGCTTCGGGGCAATTCCGAGGGTACGCATGAAGCGGTTGCGCAATGTTCGCTCGTCGATACAAAACACGGTGCAAATATCACCGACGGTTACGGAGCACAGGTTCTTGTCTATGTAGTTAAGTATTTCCTTTACATTGTGTTCTCGCTTTTTGAAATGCATATTTTGCTCAGCCTCATAAAGCAATATCGAGACTGCGCAGCTAAACAGCGAGGTTGATAATTGCCATGCCCCCAGTTTGGCATACATAAGGCTCTTGGCCATCATATCCTCCACGGTCCCATTTCTTTGGCAAGGATAGCTTATTTCTGTTTGATAGATGAATTCGGTATTTTCAATATCTCCAATAAATTCAAACCACCAAAATACCCATTCATCCTTTGTGGTGTGATAACTGAAATCGCGCTTGGGCATCATAAACATTGCACTTCCCGCACGGGCAAAATATGTGTTCCCATCATAATGTATCGTGCCGTTTCCGGACATGGTATACACAAAATACACCTTCCCCTCCGTTATCGCCTTGCGGGGAGTGTTGTAGTCTTCATCGCCGATGATGTTGAATATAACATCCACGGCTATGCCTTTATAGGGTACATCTATATTTCCGGTTGAAAAATCAAATCGCATAGTACATTATAACGCGTACTGCAAATTTGTGTCAAATGCATGTTTTATATATTTATTTCCGATT
>CAYJPI010000237.1:1068-4549 GCA_964372005.1 uncultured Oscillospiraceae bacterium
TGTCCATTTTCATTGCAAGAGAACATAAGTATTATATATTCGTTAGATACGAGTGCCAAACTTCACGAAAAGAGGATAATCCTTATGAATTCCAGAGAACGAGTTTTAATGAGCATCAACCATGAAGAACCTGACAGAGTGCCTGTATGTGCGACTTTTGTGCCCGAAACGGAAGCTAAGCTTCGTGAAAAATATAAGACCGATGGGGATCTTGGTGTGTTTCTGGGCAATGATATGGTGAAAATATCGAGTGGGCTTGAAAACAGCTATTACTTTAATGACGAAGCCGAGTATATTTGCCCGTATGGCATCACATGGAAAAACACACATAACGAAACCGGGCATTTTTCCGAAATATACAAGCATCCTCTTCGGGGCTTAGATGAGGCTGAGATTTTAAAATACGAGCTTCCCGACCCTGCAAAATCTCTTGACGTAATCGAGAAAACGAAAAAAGCAATTGAAGAATACGGCAAAGAAAAGTGGATTATCGGCTCATGCCAATGCTCCGTGTTTGAGGCGGCGTGGTATCTGCGCGGCATGGAGGATTTTATAATGGATTTGGCTATGGATGAGGACTATACCGAAGCCTACCTCGATAAGCTCATGCAGTATCCTCTCGAAATGGGGAGAAAATTCATCGATCTAGGCGTTGACATGGTTTGGCTTGGCGACGATATCGCCACACAAACCGGCATGATGATGTCGCCAACGCTATGGCGCAAATTCTTCAAACCGAGGATGGCCGGCATGTTTGCAGACTTTAAAAAGAGAAATCCCGCCATTAAACTTTGTTACCATTCCTGTGGTAATCTCGAAGCGGTGGTTGATGATTTTGTGGAAATCGGCCTCGATGTATTGAACCCCATACAACCGATGGCGATGGAGCCTTCCGCATTCAAAAAACGTTTCGGCAATAATATAACCATGTACGGCGCGAAGGATATACAGCAAATTATGCCCTTCGGTTCCCCTGAAGATGTGCGTGAAACGGTGCGCAATCTAATCGAAGGTTGCGCAAGCGGTGGAGGGTTTATACTTTCGCCTGCGCATCACATCCAATCCGATACATCGATTGAGAATATCGAAGCATTTTATGCGGCGGCGCGAGACTTCGGGAAATATAGATAGTGATAACAATATTTTTTATATGATAGCAATATTTTATAAAAACAAAGCAATAATGAAAAAATATTATGCGAATGTTTATGTTAGAATATAGAAAAAACACAAAGTGCAACCCAATATGCACGAGAAGGATATTCAATTGATAGGCACTAAGGATAGGGATATATTAAGGCAATTAGCCACAAAACAGGCCGAATTTTCTGCAAGTGAAAAAAATGCGAGCATAATAAAACAATGGCAGGCGCAGGCAAAAGGCGAACGCGAAACGCCAACGGTTAGACTTCTGTTTAGCAATTTTATGAATGAGGTCGTGTATAACCGCAGGCAATGCGAAAATGAGATTGCAAGAAAGATCGAAGATATTTTCCTTACCACTCTTGTAGGCCGAGAGCTTTTCGATGATGATACGCCGATACCCGATTTTTTCAACATCCCCAGGGATATGCAATACCGAGTTTTCGGCGCGATGCCTGAGCGTGGTTTATCCACTGACGAAGGCTCGATAGGGTACCACATAGACCCCGTCGTAACCGATTTGGAGGAGGACTTCCACCTTCTCGAAGGCGGAAGCTACGGCATGAGAACAGATGAAGCGGATGAAATCATGGCCGCCGCAATCGATTGTTTCTCAGACATCTTGCCTTCTAAATTCACTATGTCCGGCCTCACGGGATTTATGACGAATCCGCTCGTTCACCTCATGGGAATGGAGGATTATTACCTCGCCATGTATGATGCACCCGAGCTTCTTCATAAGGCGATGGATATGGCTACAGAACTTCATTTAAGCAGCTATGATTACATGGAAGAAAACGGCTTGCTGCTCCCCACAAACGATTACAGTTTTGTGTGCCAGGAAAGTTTTGGCTTTACAGATGAGCTCCCTCGTGATAAAGTAACGAAAACCACCGAGTGCTGGGGTTTCCTCGAATCACAGGAGACCACAGCCGTTTCACCCGAGACTTTCGGCGAATTCGTGTACCCTTACCAAAGCCGTTTGGTTGAAAGATTCGGACTTCTCTCTTACGGTTGTTGCGAGCGAGTCGATGCTATTTTGGATGACTATATACTCAAATGGAAAAATCTACGGAAGCTCTCGGTATCACCCTTCAACGATGAATACTTTGTCGGCGATAGGCTTAGGGGCAAGCGCATAGTATACTACTCAAAGCCCCGCGCCGAATTTGTAACCAATCCGGGGCCTATTGATGTTGATGCACTGAAAAACAACTTTAAGATGGTTTGTGAAGCCTCATCGGGTTGTTTGCTCGAGGTTGCACAAAGGGAAGTGGGCACTATATTCTCGGATTATTCGCGCGGCAAGCAATATGTAAACATCATAAGAGAGTGTATAGACGAATATTGGAAACCGTAACAAATAAAGCAATATGAAAGGGGGACGCATGGATGCAGGGTGTTTTACAATTTCAAAACATATCAAAGTATTTTCCGGGTGTAAAGGCGCTCGATGATGTTTCGTTCAGCGCGCACGGAGGCGAAGTGTTGGCCTTTTTGGGCGAGAACGGTGCAGGCAAATCAACGCTACTGAAAATTCTCAACGGAGACTATCAACCGACATCGGGAAAGTACATCTTAAATGATAAGGAACGCCGATTCAAAAACCCTTACGAGGCAATTGAAAAAGGGATAAGCATCATCTATCAAGAACGGCAGATTCTTCTAGAGCTCAGTGTTGCGGAGAACATTTATTTGGGGCGCATGCCATCGAACAAGCTTGGCGTTATCAACACGCATAAAGCTAATGCTATGGCCGCAAAGATAATAGAGGAGTTCGGCCTTCCCATATTGCCGACGGACAAGGTTAAGGATCTTTCCATCGCATATCAACAGATGGTGGAAATAATGAAGGCCTACAGCCGCGACAATCTAAAGGTTATCTGTTTTGACGAGCCGACGGCCTCGCTTTCCGATGCAGAGATTGACAGCTTGTTCAGCATAATAAACAAGTTGCGCGATGAAGGCAAGATAATAATTTATGTTACTCACCGCATGGCAGAAATTCGCCGCATCGCGAATAAGGTTGCCATTTTCAAGGATGGAAAGTATATCGACACCAAGGTTATAAGTGAAGTTAAAGACAGCGAACTTATCCATCTTATGGTTGGCCGTGATTTGGGCGACATTTACAATGACCTTCCGCGAGACAAAACTATAGGCGATGTTCTTTTAGAGGTCAAAGATGTTTCCTCCGATTTCGTTAAGAAAAACTCCTTCTCGCTTCGTGCCGGAGAGGTGCTGGGGTTCTCGGGACTTGTAGGCGCAGGGCGCACGGAGCTTATCCGCGCGATAATCGGTGCGGACAAGAAGCTCACGGGCGAGGTAATCTTAGAAC
>CAYJPI010000238.1:0-4542 GCA_964372005.1 uncultured Oscillospiraceae bacterium
TGTGAACATCACCTGATCGGACGGGAAAAGGGTGGAAGAAGCATTGCAAACCACGATGTTTTTACCCTGACCCGAGGTGAAAGACGCGCGTATCGCATCGCCGCAGAGCATGCTTGTTGCCTTGTTCACTATAACAAGAATATTGTCACCGTCGCTTACGCAATCGAAGTTGATGAGCATTTTTTTGCTCATCGCTTTTTTATGTTTCTTTCTGAATGCCGCTGATCCCAATAGCCCGTACTCCTCGTTATCGAAAAATACGAAGGCGGCCTTTGCCCTATCTTCACCGCTAAGAGATTCATAAATTTCGATTAGCGTAATTATGCCCGATGTATTGTCATTCGCTGTGGTATTGCTCGGCTTTCCGAAGAAAACGAGTGCGACAAGGCCTAACATGATAATGTATGACAGTATCGGAAACATAAAGCCTAAATTTTTTTGGAAGAGCACAGACATCCCCACCATAGCGAATATGAGCGCTAAGCTGAGGAGCACAACAATCAAAGACACCAACAAAACATAGCCCACAATATTTCGCGGCATAATGAAATTAGGGAATGGAAGGCGCGCAGGGGTATCATAGTGCGCACCGAACACGACGCTCGCGCCGTTTACATCGCCGAGCACCAAGTTTTTGTTTTTTATATGCCGCCCACTCTCTTCAATGGCGATGTGGGGGTAGTGCGAACGCAATAAATCGATGAACTTTTCCTTTTGGGCTTTAGTCTTGCGTGTTTGGTAGCTATCGAGTATAAGCTTTGAAAGATTTGTCATACATTCTCCTTGCAACAGAAATCTCCCACCCGTTGAACGATGGGAGATTTCATCGGTGTTGTATTTAATATTATCCGATTATGCCCAAGATATAATCCGAGCAAATGTTAACGCCGTCGACCACCGCATCGGTTGTGATGGTTGCGCCTGTGATTACATCAACGTCTTCGCCCGTTACGATGGGCGCAGTTAGGCCGGCGAATTGAGCCATGAACGATGCGTCTTTCGCCTTCGCGCCGAGACCCGCGGTTTCCGCGAAGCCTGCACCACCGACATTGATGCCCAAAACAGTTCCGCTCATGTCCATACCCACAACGATTTCAATCTCGCCGCCGTATCCTCTAACGGTGGTTTGTGCCGTATAGCCTACAACTTGGCCGCTCGCGTCCGTACCTTCATAGCAGTTTTGCACGGTTGCATCGGCCGCTACATCAACTGCGGTGTACGATTCCGCAATGGGCAAAACAGCCTTACGCGCCGCCTCCTGAGCGAGACGTTCCTGCTCTGCGATGGGGCCTTCGGTGAGTGCGTTGGTCATGCCGAGCATAAGCCCTGCCGCGAGAGCGATGATTGCGAGTGCCATCCAAGCAGGCAAGCCCTTTTTCTTCTTGGTCGTTTCCATACTATTCCTCCTTCACAAATGCATTGTTTGCATTCTCGATGATTTGTCGGTCTTTCGTTATAAATATCCCCGAAGCATCGGGGTAGCTTTCAAGAAGTTCCATGCCTGCATCCAAGCCCAGAGCCAGACATGCTGTTGACAGTGCATCCGCTTCCATGCTATCATCCGCGATTATCGTTACGGCCGCGAGATCGTTTTGCGACGGATAGCCCGTGTTTGCATCGATGATATGGTGATAGCGAACATCATCAACCGTAAAGCCGCGTTCGTATATTCCACTTGTTACCGCGCTACCGCTGCCAAGCTCGATTACGCCCATGTAATCGCCGGTTTCGCCGTCGATGTCCTGCAAGCCGACGCGCCAGGACGAGCCATCCGGTTTATCGCCGAACACTACTATGTTTCCGCCGAGATTGATGATGCCTGAAGTTACGCTCTGTTCGAGCAAAAAATCACGAACCACGTTTGCGATATACCCTTTGGCGATACCGCCGAGATCGATTTGCATGCCGGCAGGTAATATTACCGTGTTGCCTTCGATAGCGACCTTTTCATAATCAACGAACTTGAGTGCCGCTTCTATGTCTTTGGGATTAGGCAACACCGGGTTTTCCGCTTCGAAGTCGTATAATTCGGTTACGGGTGCGAGAGTGATATCGAATGCGCCGCCTGACTTTTCGGACACATCGAGTGCCGCATTGAGCACGGCGATAGTTTCATCATGTACTTCAACAGGGTTACCCATCGCTGTGTTGAGCTTATGAACATCGCTTGATGTGATGGTTTTTGAGAGTAAGCCCTCGAGCCTTGAGCAAAGCAAGAGTGCGTCGTCCACGGCTGTATCCTCGCCGCCGTATATCGTGAAGGTAACGACCGTGTCGAAGTAGTAGCCGACGCCCGTGCGCTCCATAGGTCTACATCCAATTAGCAGTAGTAGCGACATAATCGCCGCGAATAAGCATAATTTTTTCATTCGTCGCCGCCTTGCGTGCCGCGATTATGCGCGGAAATTGCTTTTATCACATACCTTGCGATGATTGCCGTGAGGATGCCCGTTGCCACTGCGCTCACGAGGAGCACGGGCAAGTATCCAAGTAGTGCCGCGCTCTCGACCACCGCCATAGCTACCGCGATTTGGCCTATGTTATGGCCTACCGCACCCGCGACGCTGACGCCTACGATGTCCATGCGTGGTATGCGCGAAGCGAGCGTCATCAAAGACAGGCTGACGATACCGCCTGCGAGGCTATATAGCATTGCGGCAAGGCCTGAGAACAGGAGGCCGCTCAACATCACTTTGACAGCCATCAACATCCAAGCGCTTCGTTTGTCCATGGTGTACAATGCGAGCAAGATACCGATGTTTGACAGGCCGAGCTTGATGCCCGGTGCGCTCGGGGCTATCGGGATGAGGTGTTCGACCCAGCCGAGAACGAGCATTGCCGCTACGATGATGCCGTAGCGTGATAGGCGTTTTACGTTCATTATTCAGTGCCCTCGAGTACGATCGATACCTCGTTCGGCAAGCAGACTATCCATGCGCCCATCGGCCGAAGCGATGCGTTATCGCGCGTGACTTCGCCCTGGTGCACACAGTCGAGGTTTGGGCATGATGCATCCAGCATTGAAACGCCATCCGCCGTAACGCGTGCGATGTTGTACGCGCCGTTCTCGCCTTTTATCTCGATTGTTTGCGTACTTGGGCTTAGCTTAACGCGTGTGTATTCCTTGTCCGACACATAGAAGACCGCTTCTAAGCCGCCACCCAGGCTGTCGCCCGGAAGAAGCAAGAATAGTGCCGCGGCGACGATCAGTACGCCGACGATAAGCAAAGCGGCGGGACGAGCTATCCGCAATTTTTCTTTCGGCTCACGCTCCATTCCCTTCACCTCTTTATGCATCCTATCATTTCAATATTCCAGATATTATTTTCTCACAAATTGTGGTCGAAGTCAAGGCAATAAAAGGTATATTCACGGGTAGGGAGGACGAGGGAACGAGGGATACGAGGGATACGAACGGGGCTCTGCCCCGTACCCCGCAAGGGGATGTTATCCCCTTGACCCCATATCTGAGCCGCTGTGCGGCTCAGGGGGGATAATGCTGTCAACTTAAAAGCCGACAGCAAGTAATAAGTAATAGTGAAGAGTGAAAAAGTGGATGTAGAAAACTGCGTTTTCTTTTATTTTTATCTTACCATGTTTCTTACAGTTGACAGCATTGCTCAGGGGGCGGGATATACTATGATGATATCAACCTCGGCCGTGAAGCGGTCGAGATAAAGGGATACAAGGGACAACGTCCCTTGGCAGGGGTCTTAGGGGACAGCGTCCCCTATCGTACTCCCCCCTCGTTTCCGTCGATAAGCGTGCCGATGCGTTCGCCCCTGACGGCGCGCATGATGCTGTCGCGCTCATCGAGGCCGAAAGCTACGATGGGTATAGACTGCTCCTTGCACATGGTGATGGCGGTGAGGTCGGTGGCTTTGAGGTTCTGCTCGATTACTTGTTGGTAGGTGAGATGCTCGTAGCGCACGGCATCGGCGTGGACGTTCGGGTCCTTGTCGTACACGGCATCGATGTTCTTGGCGAGCAGGAGCGCATCAGCGCCGATCTCGCAGGCACGAAGCGACGCGCCTGTATCGGTGGTGAAGAACGGATGCCCGGTGCCGCCTGCGAAGAGGACGATCTCTTTGTTGGAAAGGCGGCGAGTGGCTTCGCGCGAGGTGAAGTAATCGGCGAATGTTTCCATCGGCACGGATGTCAGCACGGACGCAGGCACGCCGAGCGCAATTAGCGCATCTTGCATGGCGATGGAGTTTATGACGGTAGCGAGCATCCCCATCTGATCGGCGCGGTTCCTGTCCATCGTCCCGCCGCTTCGGCCGCGCCAAATATTGCCGCCACCTATGACAACGCCCACTTCAACGCCAAGCTCGCGAACATCACGCAGTGTGCGCGCAGTGTTTTCAAGTATGTCGAAATCGAAGGAAGAGTCCTTCTTGCCAAGCGCTTCGCCGCTAAGCTTCAATAATATCCTTTTGTACATTGAATACCCCTTTCATGTTCCAAAAAAAGACGTACCCGAGGGCACGTCTTTTTATTTGCTTTATAGCTTATTTCATTTGACCCATGACTTCCTCGGCG
>CAYJPI010000239.1:0-4179 GCA_964372005.1 uncultured Oscillospiraceae bacterium
TCCGCCGAGAAGCACAACCTTTACCCCCGATTTATCGCGCACATGATTTGCGATGAATGCGGAATTCGTAATTATCGTTATGTCGCGCTTGGTGGTGGCAAGCTCCTCTGCGAGCACGGCGCAGGTCGAGCCCGATTCCACCATGATGGTCTCGCCGTCCTTTACGAGCGAGGCCGCTTTTTTCGCAATGGCACATTTAATCGGATAGTCGAATATCATCCGATGGCCGACATCGTCGCGCGCGGTTCTCACGGCAAAACCATGCTGCCTTTTTAATAAGCCCTTGTCCTCGAGAAGCGTTAAATCCTTGCGCACGGTTACGGCGGACACATCCAATCTTTTTGCAATTTCGGATACCTCCACGCTTCCTTCATCGTGAAGCATATTGAGTATTGATAAAGCGCGTTCGGTCAATTTAACGTCCTCCTTGTGTCAAAAAAGTGTTCTGCGAACACTTTTTTGAGTTTTTTCTCGGACTTTCCCTGTCGTTCCTCCCGGGCGAGAAAGTCCGTAAAGTAGAAAAACCTCCGGTTTTTCGTCCGTTTCGGCGCGCAGGTCGCCGAAGCCAGATTGAAAGCTACCATGCCTAATTCCATATTGGTCTGTCTTTTATAGGTTTTTTGGCAGTCTGCACGAGGGAAACATCATGTCTCCCTCGTTAGGTGCTTTTTATAGTACCTGTTCGGTTCTTGCGATGATATCATCCTGCGTTTGGCGCGATAGCACATTGAAGAATGCGGAATATCCGGCCACTCGAACGATTAAATCGCGGTGGTTTCGGGGATTCTTCTGTGCATCGATCAATGTCTCGCGTGACACAACATTGTACTGCACATGGAAGCCCTTTAGCACATCGAAGAAGGTGCGAAGAAGCATGAGTAGCTTGTCACGGTCGCGTGGATTTTCGAGCATCGCAGGGGTTACCTTCTGGTTAAGAAGCACTCCGCCGGTAATCTTGTTCGTGCGCAATTTCGATACGGACTTCAAAACACTCGTCGGCCCATTGATGTCCATCGCATGTGTGGGCGAGCAACCTTCCGCTAACGGGTCACCCTTGTGGCGGCCATCGGGAGTTGCAGGCGTTCCTGCGCCCTGCGGCACATTCGCCGAGATGGACGATGTTCCTGCATAGTATGTTCCGCCTATCGGCCCACGCCCAAAGCGCGTGTTGCGATGCTTTGATATTTCATCTATGTAACTATCATAACCTTCGACGGTCAAGAGGTCAACATAATCATCATCGTTTCCGTATTTCGGTGCATCGAGGAGTAATTGACGGATGCACTCGCCCTCTTCGCCCTCAAAATCTGAGAGGAGTGCATTCCATAATTCATCACGGGTGATGCTCTTATCCTCGTAAACGCATTTCTTTATCGCGGCGAGCGAATCGCCCAAGTTCGCGATGCCAACCTGCAAATCGCTGATGAAATCGTAAACCGCGCCGCCTTCCTTGAGGTGCTTTCCGCGGCCGATGCAATCCTCCGTGAGGGCAGAGCAGAGCACATCGGGAACTTCCTGCTCGAGCACCATGTCGGCGGTGCTGTCGAGCACTACCGCTTGGCGGCAGAACTCGCGAACGAACACATCCCACGCGTGCATAACATCATCAAAGGATTCCATGTTTTTGAAATGTCCCACTCCATCGAATACCTTCTTGCCGCTCGCAATATCGATGCCGTCGTTGAGCGCGATAAGAAGCGTTTTTGGGAAGTTCAAAAAGCTCATGCCCGTGCAACGATACCCCCACTTTCCGGGAACCGCTACCTCCACGCAACCGATCGCGCTATAGTTATACGCATCCTCGCGTGCAACGCCCAAGTCGAGGAAGGAAGGTATGATTATCTCATCATTGTTGAAGGCCGGCATACCGAAGCCGCGGCGAATCACCTCGATGCAGGCAAGCATGAAGTCATTCGACAAGCCGCTATGGTAGCGCACCGTGAGATTCGGTTGCGGAAGGTGGCAACGCGCCACACTCTTTAATATCAAGTAGCTAAGGTCATTCACCGCATCCTTTTCATCAACCGTTTGGCCGCCCACCGTTACATTTTGGTATAGCGGACTTCCTGCGCTGAAGCGCGTATGCGACCATGAGCGAATCTTATTTACGGTGAAAGTACGAAGCCATAAGTTCTCGAGAAGCTCTAACGCGGTATCTTCGCTCATTCCGTTTTTCCTGCTCTTCTCGTAGTAGGGCAAGCAGTATTGATCGAGCCTTCCGTATGAAAGCGAATGCCCGTTCGATTCAATCTGCAACACCACATGCACGAGCCAAATGCTCTGAATCGCCTCTTGGAAGGTTTCGGCAGGGCTCATGGGCACTTTGCGCAATATCCTTGCCATCTCGATGAGTTCGGCTTTGCGAGTTTCGTTTGCATCCTGTGCCATACTTTCGGCCAAGTCCGCATAGCGTTTTGCGAATGCTTCCATCGCATCGATTACGATCGCGATTGCACGGTAAAAATAGCTCTTCTTGAGGTCGGCAAAATCGGTTAAACTAAGCTTATCCGCCGCGGCCTTCGCACGTTCGCGTACATTCGATAGCCCCTCCTTGAGGATTTTCTCATAACTCACCGCGATGTGTGCATCCCCCGATGTGATATTACCCTCGGCCTTGATTATCCCTAAATCATAGAAAAGTCTCGCCGTTTCCGGGAATGCGGCATAGCCCTTATCCTTCAAGGTGCGGCCTTCCCAATATGGGTACATGTCTCTAAGGATTGCTTTGTTTTCTTCGGTGATGGTGAACCTGTCGCCATCGCGCTTTTCGAATTCATCAAGCTCTTTAACCACCCAGTCCATAGCATATTCGGGGAAGATGGGTGCGGCCCTGTCCGCTGCGGCTTGGTTGCCTGCGAGTAAACCTTCATCTATATAGATCGTCATGTTGCGCAAAACCGCATCGAGCATGTAAGCGCGGCGCAATATGACCTGCTCACATTCGTGCTTTTTATATGCTTCTGTAGTGAGAACCGCCCTCTCGGCGCAAACGGTGGGTTGAGTGCCTAAAAGTCTCGCTCTCATCGCCTGTGTTCTTTCGTGTAATGTACCGATTGTAAACATAATATTGTCCCTTTCAAATGAAAATTTACTTCGTTAGTTCCGCCGCACCTATGATTCCGAAATCCGTTTTAAGTTCCGCAAATCTAAATTCAACGGGCATATCTATGTGATTGAGCGTATCAAATGTTTTCCTCACCTTATCGAAGAGAACATCGCCAAAATTTGTCAACCCTCCTCCGAAAACGAAGAGATTGATGTTGAGCAACTGGTAAATGTTAAACACACAAGTTCCGATGTACCTGCCCATCTGCTCCACAAGTGAGACGGCGAGGGAATCATTTTTGTGATACGCATCGAGGATATCTTTCGCGCTCATGTCGTTCACTTCCGATAAAATGCTTTTTTCGCCGCGACCGATCCTCTTTTTCGCATGCTTTACTATGTATCTTCCCGAGGCATACGACATGAAGCATCCCGAATTTTCACAACCGCATTCCACCGTATCGACTTCGCCTGCTATCATGTGGCCGCATTCGCCTGCCCAACCGTAACTGCCGTGAAAAAGTTCTTCATTTATGATGATTCCGCTCCCTATGCCTGTGCTCACCGCCATGTATACCATGTGACGGCTTTTTTTGCCTGCACCGTGGCGATGCTCGGCGAGTGCGGCTACATTCCCGTCATTATCGACGAAGATAGGAACGCCCAATTTCTCAAAAAAGTAGTCGCGCATGGGAAAGTCGCGTATGTTCGTCATCGCTGAGGTTATGCAAATATATCCCTTTTCATGAAGGATGAACGAGGGCATACATATGCCTATCCCATGAAGCTCGCTTTTATCTATCCCTAAATTCGATAGTATTTCATGAATATTGAAGATGAGTTCATCCGAAAATTTCGGCCCGGCGGCTTCTATATCGGTTGGGTGCTCATGGCGATATACTAAAGCATCGTTTTCATCAAAAACACCATATGCAACTTTCGTTCCGCATGCATCTATTCCAATTCGATATTTTTTCACATTACCACCTCCTGTTCTTGCCTACAATTATACTCTCGCGTTTTTCACATGTCAATATGTATTTTGCATTTGAATACAAATTACTTTCATATGAAAGTAATTTGTGTTTTGATATTTACATCGCGTTGTGTGCGAGTTATAATTAAGATAAGAAA
>CAYJPI010000239.1:4247-4528 GCA_964372005.1 uncultured Oscillospiraceae bacterium
TATTCAATATTCAAAAATTTTCTTTGCATGATGGGATGGGCATACGTACAACGGTATTTTTCAAAGGATGCAATCTATCATGTACATGGTGTTCAAATCCCGAATCCCAGTCGATGAAAAATGAACTGCTTGACGGGAAGGAGTGCGCCAAAGAATATACGCTCGATGAAATAGTAAAGATATGTATGCAGGACAAGGCTTTCTATGATAAAAGCGGCGGCGGTGTAACCATATCGGGCGGCGAGCCGTTATTGCAGGGCGAATTCGTATCCGCATTGATT
>CAYJPI010000240.1:0-4486 GCA_964372005.1 uncultured Oscillospiraceae bacterium
TTTATGGCTCAAAAAACAATACGAAGGCTCTCTCAACATTAATGTTACCCAGATGTATGGCGTTACCGTAGCTTCTATGGGTAAGTTTAACGATGCCGACACCGAAACCTCATTCATTTTCCCCGATGAAGGTGGCAGAGGCTATCTTAAAGTGTGCTACATGGGGGATTGCGTGGTTGGTGCTTGCCTTGTCGGCAGTTCCGAGAGCGTGAAGCTTTTCGGCAAATTAAGGCCGCTTATTCGCAAATGTGTAACTGTGCCCAAGGAGGCCGATAAACTCGAAATGTTCCTGCAAATGGAGGCATACTCCTCCAAAAAGAATGCTGTAATCAGTCGTTATAAGGAGGTATAATTAAATGAAAATCATCACATTTGATCCCGATAAGTGCGTGGGATGCCATAACTGCGAATATGCATGTTCGTATAATCGCACGAA
Organism: uncultured Oscillospiraceae bacterium; assembly: GCA_964372005.1. GTDB lineage: Bacteria > Bacillota > Clostridia > Christensenellales > CAG-138 > CAYPKG01. The sequence continues at coordinate 437 of CAYJPI010000240.1, forward strand.
TGACACCTGCAAAGTAAAAGAAGCCAATATTCGCGTGGATCATTTCATTGGCGAAAATGTTCTCATCGCCATGTCATGTATGCACTGTGAGGATGCATGGTGTTTGAATGTTTGCCCTGCCGGTGCAATCTCAAGAGACTCCGAAACAAAGGCCGTGGTAATAGACTCCGAGCGTTGCGCGGGTTGCAAGATGTGCATGCTGTCATGTCCTTACGGCAACATCTCCTTTGACGGCACGCGACTCGTGAGCCGTAAGTGCGATCTTTGCGGCGGTGACCCCGAGTGCGTAGGGCATTGCATATCGGGAGCATTGCAGTATGTGGAGTCCGAGGAGGCATACGACTTTCGTAAAGCAAATGCCGCACGGAAATTGAAGGATGCAATTTTAGCTGAGAGAGGTGCGAAGTGATGGGCGACAAAGTGATTAAAAAGAGCGTATGCAGAATGTGCGGCGGTGGATGCGGCATCGATTGCATTATAGAAGATGGAAAGCTTGTTAAAATAAAGGGTAACCCTGACGACCTGTTCAATCGCGGCCGCCTATGTATAAAGGGTAGCTCAGCCGTTGCGAATATAAACCATCCCGACCGCTTAAAGACGGCTCTAAAAAGACGCCCGATGGCTTCGTTGAAATCGAAGTGGAACAAGCCATGGATGAAATCGCCGAGAAGGTGAAGGAGATACAGAAGAAATACGGCGATCGTTCCGTTGCCGTTTGGAAGGGTGAGGGCAGCGGATTTGCGCAAAACGAGGACTTGTTCCGCCGCTTTATACATGCCATAGGTTCGCCTAACTATTTCTCAAACGACACTCAGTGCTGGGCCGGGCGTAATCTTGGCTATACTCTCGTTCACGGTTCTTGGCCCGAGCCGCAGTTTGAGGACACCAAGCTACTGTTCATTTGGGGATCTAACCCCCCGAACATGCAATCGTACTGGATTCAACAAATCAACATCGGCCGTGAAAAGGGCGCAAAGCTTGTGGTGTTTGATACAAGATACTCAGAGATCGCTCGCCAAGCCGACATTCATGTTCAAATGAGACCCGGAACCGATTGCGTTGTCGCTTACGCAATTATAAAGGAGATCATCACGCAGGGTCTCACAGATGATGAATTTATCCGCGATTACACGGTGGGTTTTGATAAGCTAAAAGAATATGCGATGACATTTACGCCCGAATTTGTGGAAAGCGAAACAGGTGTGCCTTATCAAACCATATTGGATGTGGTGGCACTCATAAAGGAACGCGCACCGCAGATGGGCAACTGGTACGGTACGGGTATCGAACATCAAACAAACGGAAACAGCAATATTCGCGCCGCTGTATTGATAGATACACTCGTGGGTGCTTGCGATATCCCGGGCGGCATGTATTACCCCAATTTCCTACCCGTGAGGGAGCTTACCATCTATCATGAAAAACCGCTTCTCGAGCTTGAGCCTATCGGGCGCGACAACCATCGCCCCTTGTATGACTCACGTCAAGAGTGCAACACCCTCGATTTGATGGATACGCTCATCACACAAAAGCCTTACCCAATAAAGGCCATGCTTCTCACCGCGGCAAATCCGGTTCTTACAAATGCAAGAAGCCAAAAGGTTATCGATGGCTTCAGCAATCTTGATTTGTTGGTGGTTAAGGATTTGTTTCTGACGGAAACGGCGAAAATGGCCGATTATATTCTCCCTGCCGCATCGAACTTGGAGCGTGAGGAGCTATGCTATCAGCCTAAGAAGCATTGCATATATATGCGCCATAAGATCGTCGATTACGGATATCAGGATGAGTATGATTTTGTTAAAGGCATGGCCAGACCGCTTGGGCGCAAGTGAGTACTTCCCATGGAAGGATGAGGAGGAGCTCATCGACTGGATGCTCGAGACTACGGGTGTAACGAAAGAAATGATACTAAACTCTCCAACGGGCTTCTATCAATATGGACCTTTGGAGTACAAAAAACATGAAAAGAGACGCGCCAATGGCGAAAAACCGTTCAGCACTCCATCGGGCAAAATCGAATATTATTGTGAGTATTTGGACAAGCTGGGCTACCCGGGTGTTCCCACTTATGTAGCACCTAACTATATAGAGAATCCGTCCAAGGAGTACCCCTTCGTTCTCATTACGGGTTGCCGCAAAATCTACTTCATGCATGGTAGATACCGCAACCTCAAGCATCTCAATGATTTACAGCCCGAGGGATTGGTGGAAATGCATCCGAGCGATGCCGAAGCAATGAACGTTAAGGATGGCGAAATGGTTCGAGTAAGCACCAAGAACGGTAGCATTGAACTCAAGGTGAGGGTGATGCACGAGCGCGAAATCATCAAGGGTAGCATTCAGATTACCCACGGATTTAAGAATCAAAATGCTAACTTCCTAACCAGCGATGATGAGCGCGATCCGGTATCGGGGTTCCCCGCACTCAAATCCGTGCAGGCCAAGGTAGAGAAACTGTAATGGCTATAAACTATATGTGATGTAGAAAGAGAGTATCTTGTTTGTTGTGTTGAACAAGATACTCTCTTTGTATTTATATATAAACTTTCTACACCACCGGAATAACCGTCGGTTGGCGTGTGGCTATAGTTGCGCCATCGGGGATGGGGGTGGTGTATGGATTGCCTGTGCCTATGGCAATTTCTGCGGTATTGCCGCGGTAGGTCTCGCCGAACAGATGAATGCTCTCTACGAGTTCCCCGTTCAAGTATTTATCTTGATATGTTTCGGTTTCGATGCGCGGGCGCGATGACAAAAGCGACACTTCGTATCCATAAGGTATGCTCGGATCATCGACATATGTTGCCGCCTCTACAGAGGGGTCGCGCGGCGTTTCCTCTATTAGCTCGGCTCTCGATTGGTAGGTAACGCCCTCGGAGAGCGGCACGCCATACACATCGACATGGATATTTTCACGGCGGCTCGATTCCTCGTTTGGAGTGAAGTAAACGAACACGTAAAGCGGTGCATCCGTATCATTGCGATACTTGAAGTCGATGCCGCTTGAATCGACGGTCGCGTTTCCCTGTTTTTCATAGTTCGTTCAGCATTACTCATCAATATCTACCGCTTGTGACTTTATAATCACATAAAAAAATTCAATATAAGAATAGCACATTGTAGCAATGGATAAGTCAATAAAATAAAAAGTTAAGAATTTTGAAATAATGTTGGAGTGTCGATTGAGAGTAGCAAATGGTTAATATGAAGGATGGAGCGAGCGTAAGATGTGGGGATAATTTGAAGGGGGCTAATGATAGGCGATTTCTGTTGAGGCAAATGTTTGCCTTAACAGAAAATCATTAGTTTTACTGTTTTGAACGCGAGCCTTTTCTATTGCAGTAATCTTACTTTTCCTTGCTCTCTTCCCGAATGCAGGATCCCCCTTCCGCGATTATTCCGGTAGCTATTCCTCCAAACCTGTGATACTGTGTGTTGCAAAAGCAGGGAGGCGGTGAAAACATGCGAGAAATCATAGAAAAACTCTACTACGGCAACATAAAGCCAACGGAGAAACCTATCAAGGAAGAAAGCGGATACCAAGAATCGGCGCGGCTTGCTGTGCGACACGAGGAATACCTACTAAAATCACTTATCGGTGAGCATAAAGCAACCTTCCACCCGAAATCCTTGGATTTCGGGTATTTCAATAATGAGCAATGTCAAAGGCAGAGCCTTTGACCACCTTGAAAAATTCACCGATGCTATGAGCGAAGTCGATTGCTGCACTATTTTTATTAAAGCATTTCAAAATATTTTGAAATGGCATAGAAAAATAGTATCTGCTAATCCTCTTGTATGTAACTTATCAAAAAATGCACGCAACTTTCTACTGGACAATGCGTTGTACGTATGGTAATCTGTACAGCCATCCCAACAGAAAGAGGTGAGACAATTTGCGTAAAAGAAACCACACAGCCATGAAAATGCTGTTCAAATCTCGCGCTTTGCGGCGCAAAACACGGGTGGACTCAACTGTTTCGCTTTACACCCTCGCTACGCCCGATTTTCTTGCCGCTTCCGCAACAGCCTTTGCAACTGCCGCGC
>CAYJPI010000241.1:0-4480 GCA_964372005.1 uncultured Oscillospiraceae bacterium
TGTTTGAAGAAAACTTCATCCTTGCAAAGCTCTTCCGTAATCTCCTGCGCACTCACGATGCGCCCATCCGTTTTAAGTGCAAGGGGTGGACAGTTCTTCACGCATTTTTCGCAAAGCGTGCAGGCATTTTTGTCGATATAAATTCGAGAGTCTCTTATAGATATTGCATTTTGTTCGCAAGCGGCTATGCATCGCCCACAATGAATGCACAGCGTAGCATACCACATAATCTCGCGCTTCATGTTCAGCCCTTCGGGATTATGACACCATGGGCAGGAAAGCGGGCATCCCTTTACGAAGAGAGTGGAGCGAATGCCCTTCCCATCATGCATCGCAAATCGCTTTATGTCGAAAATAACGCCATTATGCATGTTCATACCATGTTCGGTCGATAATCTCCTTTTGCAAGTCGGATGCTAGCTCGGTAAAGTAGGCCGTGTACCCAGCAACGCGAATGGTTAAGCTTTTAAATGCTTCGGGGTTCTTCTGTGCGGCGATTAAATCTTCCTTCGTCACCACATTGAATTGGCAATGCGATATATTGAGCGCAACAACCGTGCGAAGGAGCGATACGAATTTTTCCACGCCTTGTTCGGTTGCAAATGTCGAAGGTTGGAACTTCATATTAAGCAAAGTACCGTTACTTCCCAGCATTGAATCTATGCGTGATACCGAGCGTAAAAGTGCCGTAGGCCCTGCGGTGTCCCTTCCGTATATTGCGGAGAGTCCACCGTCGGCAAGAGGATCCTTGGCCTTTCGTCCGTCGGGCGTTGCACCTACATTTGCGCCCATCGGCACATGTGCCGACACGGTGTATAATCCCGTATGATATAATCCACCGCGAGCATTTTTTAGCCCCTCGAACTTACCGGCAAAGTATCTTATCCATTTCGCGCCGATCTCATCGACCCATTCGATATCATTTCCATATTTCGGGGCATGGTTTAACACCATCAGCCTTGTAATTTCATCATTGTTAAAGTTGTTGTTAAGGGCATCATATAAAGCTTCCTTCGATATCCTGTTTTCATCGAACACGAGCGCTTTTAATGCGGCAAGGCTATCTGCGATGTTTGCAGGTTGAATCGCCTGTATGCCGGAAAGATTATATAAAGCTCCTCCCTCGGTTACATCAATCCCTCTACCTATGCAGTCATCGATTACGGTGGAAAGGAAGGCCGATGGAATTATTTTTGCGTGTAGCTTCTCTACAACCTCGCAGCATGCGATCATCCTTGAGAAGAAGAAATCAATCTGCGTTTTTAATGCGGTTTCGACTTCTTCATATGTGTTGAAATCCTTGAGCGTGCCCGTTTTTGCGCCAAGCTGTTCGCCTGTTAACAAGCATTTTCCATCGTTAAGGGCAAGCTCCAGTGCTTTTACAAGGTTAAACATGGCAGCATCGCTCCAACCCAATGAATTGCCATGCGTGGTGAGCTCAACACAGCCCACTATTGCATAGTTTCGCGCATCCTTTTCGCTTATACCTTTATTCATCAGCGCAGGAATAATAGATTCATCGTTGAAAACTTGCGGCATGCCGCTCCCCTTACCGATTACATTCGTTGCCATAGTTAAAAGGTCATTCGGAGAATCCTTATGTATGCGCGCCGAAAGATTTGGTTGAGGAAGGCCGAGATGCTCCTGCGCTTTCAAAAACAGGAAGGATAATTCGTTCGATGCATCCATGCCATCATCGGTTATTCCGCCCAGTGCCACATTGAAGCCTATCGGGAAGCCTGCGAAGTATTTCGCCCCGTTAGAGCTTCTAAGATAGACAATTTGGTTGAACTTTACGAATAATGCCTCGATGATTTCAAGCGCTTCCGCATAATTCAATGCGCCATTTTCCATATCACGCTTAAAGTAGGGATACAAATATTGATCGGCGCGCCCGGGCGAGAATGACGAAGCGTTCGATTCCATCTGCAAAATGACATAGAGAAACCACAATGACTGCACCGCTTCTTTGAATGTAGAAGGAGGCTTTTCCCCTATCACTTTGCATGTGCTTGCGATGTTTTCATACTCCGAGCGCAAGTGGGAGTTGGTTTCATTTCTCGCAAGATCATTTGCCAAGGCTTCGTACCTTGCAATAAACTTCAACGCACCCTTTAGCACTATGCACATAGCTTCATAAAATTCAAGTTTATCATCAGGTGCGTGCTTTGCGGCTTCTTCAACTTCGCGCAAAAGTCCGAGGGGGCCTTTTTCAAGCCACTTTTGAGTGTCGGGGCAGATGTGCCCCTGTGCATGATCGGTCTGGTTGATCTTTGCAACCTTGCCGATGGCCGACTTTTCTTCGCCGATTTCCTTTTGTACGATATCCTCCAAAGTTTTATTTTGCCAGTATGGGAGAATGTCGCGGCGAAAGATTTCTATGTCCTCGCTCTTAACAAGAAACTTATCCTGCGCGCGAGTTGGAAGATGCTCTATCTCATCATTCACCCATGATAATCCGGACTCGGGGAACACCACGCCTGCGCGAACACCGGCCGTGCGGTTACCAACTATGATTTCGCCCGCGTCGATGCGTATCGCCACTTCGTTGAGTGAAGCAAAAAGGCTCAATGCACGCTTTATCTTTATTGATTTATCTTCATTTTGCTTGTATACATTCGTAATTATACACGCTTGCTCGATCGACATATATCTGTCTTCATTCATCATATTTGCTTTGAGCAAACGTATCCTGTCGCTTAATTCCAAGTCGCAGATTTGTTTTACATATTCTCTCATAGTTTCACCTCATATAACAACTGTACTTTTAATTTGCCAAGATTTCGCGATTGGTTCTGCTCATGCGATTTCAATGTTACATGATAAGCATACCATACAAAGTTACTCGTAAAAACGTCCTCGAGTGTACATAAGGTGCAAAATTGTGAATACATAGTTACTCCATCCAGCTTAAACGACCCTAATACTTCAATTGTAAATAAAACACTTGACAAAATAATATTAAATAGTATTATTAAATAGTATTTAATAATAACGAAGGATGGAACTAATATGAGAACAACACAATCGCTTAACTTTTTTAACGGCGTATGCCTTGCAGGAAATATGCTTATAGGCATATTGATGACAGCGAATCAGTCGCTGTATTATGAGATATGTGTGGAGCTTGGGCTACCACTTGAGCTATGGACGGGAATACTGCATGCAAGCATGTTCGGTGGAATGATTATATCATGCTTGGTGGTGGGCGAGTTGTGCGAGCATTTTGGAAAAAAGAAAATAATGGTGGCCTCTTCATTCCTGCTCGCTTTAGGTTCAATTCTTCTATTCGTCTCGAGTAGCATTATACCGATAATAATAGGATTCCTGCTCGCAGGATGCGGATTCGGCGTTGTGGACGGGCAAACAATCGGCCTTCTTATGGACGAAAACGGCGAACGCGCAACTCGCATGGTAAATTTCAACTGTGCTATTTTTAGCTTTGGGGCGGTGCTTTCGCCTATCATAATAAACTCGTACTTGGGTGTAGGTGGCAATTGGCGCATGGTATATCTAATAGGATTCGCAATATTCGTACTTCTAAGCTTACTGTATTCGGTATTGCGCTTTTCATTCCGCCCTCAAGCCACACAAAAGGAAATCGTATCCTTGCAGGTGCTCAAAAACCCAATATTCCTGTTTTTCGGTGTATTGATAATGCTCTCTTGCGGGGCGGAAGCAGGCAGCAGCTCATGGACAAAAGGCTTCTTCGTTGATACGCATGGCGAAAATATATACAGCACATTGGCACTTTCCATCTTTTGGGCAACCATAGGCGTTGGGCGTATGCTATCCGGAGTGTTTGAGAAGTATAAGAGCGCTATTATAGTGGGTGGCGCTGTGGTTGGAGCTGTAGGCGTAATCGGCATGTTCCTATCCAATAATCCTATAATGGCACTCATTTTTTACGCCGTTTCGGGATTTGGCGTTGCGAGCATATGGCCGATGCTGTTTGCCGGTGGCGTGGAAGTGGCAGGCAAGAACACCGGCGCGGCCAGCGGTATGATGATGCTTTTCACCGCTATAGGAGGTACGATATTCCCGATTATGTTCGGCGTGTTCGAAATTAGCGGAATATTTATAATCACATCGATTATGTATGTGCTCCTTGCGATATTGTATGCAATCCTTAGAAAACGCATGGCGAAAGAAAACCACGGGGTAGCACGATGAAGAGCGAAAATGCACTCAACAAGATACGTCAGGCGAATACCGGCCATTTGCGCGCTATAATGCGCGAAAAAAGGGCAGCTATGACCAAGGCGCAAATGGCAGAAAGCACCGGGCTTAGCATAGTTACCGTAAATCTAATTGTAAATATGATGCTCGATTCGGGAGAAATATTTGAAGTGGACGAAGCTGAAACCCCGCATGAAACCAAGTCGGGGCGGCCGGCGAAGAAGTATGCTTACAATCCGAACTTCAAGGCGGCGCTACTCGTCTGCGTTTACCAGGTAATGTCATGGGTGGATGTTCGCTT
>CAYJPI010000242.1:0-4383 GCA_964372005.1 uncultured Oscillospiraceae bacterium
AACGATGAACAAACGGGTTTGCTTATCGAGATGTACAATAATCATTTCAACAGCCAATGTTTGAATATGATTTACATTTACGACGGCGTACTTTCCATGCTCGAAGCGCTCAAGCAAAACGGTGTTCGTATGGCCATAGCCACTTGCAAGCTTGAGGATAAGGCCAAGGAGCAAGCCGCCATGCTCGGAATCGGCCAATATATGACGGACATAATCGGGCTTGACAAGCAAAGAACGCGCAATGGCAAGGCGGATGTTGTGCGAGAAGCCCTAAAGCGCTTCTCGATTGAAGCAAAGGATACCGTCCTCATAGGTGATCGAATGTTTGACGGGGAGGGCGCTATTGAGACCGGCGTCCCATTTATAGGTGTACTATATGGCTATGGCGATGCCGAGGAGCTTTCCAAGTATAATCCCATCGATTGCTTCGAAAGTGCCGCATCGCTCCAAGATTACTTACTAAGCGAAGAAGGGTGATATGATGATGCTAAAGGAGCGACTTCTTTCAGCCATAAAACAAGGCAAAGCCCCCCATGCGATTTTTCTCACCGGCCCTTTGGGAAGCCGTACGCAAGAAATCGCAAAGGAGGCTGCATCGGTGTGCTTGAATCTTCCAATAGATTCTCTTTGCCATTGCCCTGATTACTATGAGCTCGCATCACCGAGTGTTAAGGTTGACGAGGTTCGCAAGCTCCAGTCATGTCTTTTTGATAAACCATTCGGAACATGGCGATGCGTATTGATACCCGAAGCGCATAATATGACAGCCGGGGCTCAAAATGCGCTCCTTAAAACGCTTGAGGAGCCGCCTTCAAACACTTTACTCTTACTATGCGGTAAAGAAGAGGGATTATTGCCTACGATATTATCGCGCTCAATGATACTTCGAATAGGCAGTGAGTCTACAAGCCATGTATATGAGTCGCTCATGGAAGAAGGCATAAGCGAAACAAATGCAAAATTAGCCGCATCACTTTCAGGCGGCCTTATCGGGCTTGCACGCGAATATGCAACCGACGAATACCTAACCTTTCGCGAACACGCCATGGAAGTTTTGGCAAAGATGCTCACCCCCAAAAAAGCACCGCCATTCGATGCTATGAAAAAACTGCTTGAACTTTGCCCCGTAGCAGCCGATTCAATAAAGCTCACCACATCTATGATACAAAGGCGTGCGGCGGAATATGCGCTCGAAATATTCACATCGATGCTCGCCGATGCACTGCATTCGCATCTTTCAACCTCCCTGTATCGCAATATTGACAGACTTTCGAGCGTGGACAGCATCCGAAACCGCTTTACAATTGCTCAAATTCAGGGTATTATAAAGAGTATGAATGACACGAGTGTTCGCCTTGCATCCGCATCGGCGCCGCTTTCTATGGACAGGCTAGTTGCCACAGTGCATTCACTCCACACTTAATTGTGTCGACACTGTCTAAAATACAGAAGAAGGAAGTTTAAGATATTATGGGAAGATCGGTCTACGCTTCAAATCGGGGGGGCGCGCATATCATTTCGATCCTGGTAGCTTTGCCGTTAAGGCGGGCGACGGCGTTATAGTAGAAACCTCGAAGGGTACGGAATTTGCAACCGTTGTAATCGCTCCTCGCGAAGTAGAACAGGTTGTTGAGCCTTTAAGAAAGGTGCTTCGAATCGCTAATGATGAGGATATCGCCCTGCGCGAATCCAACATCGCAAAGCAGAAGGAAGCTCACCGCATAGCGAGCGAAAAAATACGCCAGCATGGCCTTGATATGAAACTTGTTGATGTTGAATACACCTTTAACGGGAGCCGCATCACATTCTTTTTCACCGCCGAAGGGCGTGTGGATTTTCGCGAGCTTGTAAAGGATCTCGCTTTCCTCTTCAAAACGCGCATAGAGCTTAGGCAAATCGGAGTAAGGGATGAGGCTAAAATGCTCGGCGGTCTCGGCTTTTGTGGCCGACCGGTGTGCTGCAACACTTTCTTGGAGGAGTTCCATCCGGTTTCCATCAAGATGGCTAAGGAGCAAAACCTCAGCCTGTCGCCCGCCAAGATATCCGGCCTTTGCGGAAGATTGATGTGTTGTTTGAAATACGAGCAGGCCGCTTATGCAGATATCCCCAAACGTATGCCGCGCGTGGGTAAACCCGTTTTCTCCCCCGATGGCCCCGGTGTTGTCCTTGATAATAATGCCATCACCGAAAAGACAAAGGTTCGTGTAACTTTGGTGGATGGCACCTATGCCGCCCGCGAATATCATTATTCCCTATTGCGCAGGCCCGAGGAAGGCGAAGTTTTCACCTATCCTAATGGCGAAGTAGCTACCGCCGAGCATACGCAAAGGTCACCGCGCAACCCTCAAAGCGGATCTCGTGACGGCGCCCCTCAAAGGCGCAAGCCCAATCCACGAGGCGCCAAGCAGGAAGAATCATCCCCCCAGCAAAAGCCTGCGCAGGGCGAGCAACGCCCCGAACAGCCGCGCAATGATTCGCAAGGCGAAAACCGCAAAAACAGACCAAGGCGCAATAATTGGGGAAAAAAACGTAGCCCTCAAAGTGGAAATAACGCCGATAAGCCCTCCAACGCCAACACAAACTCCGCAAACACAGAAAAAAGTGAATAATTGTCTTGCTTTTTCTGTCCGGCGTGGTAAAATAATATTGAAATAAATTTGGAGGTGTATATCATGGCTTACGTAATCAATGATGAGTGCATCAACTGTGGCGCTTGCGAAAGCGAATGCCCCGTGGACGCGATTTCTCAGGGTGATGATCGTTATGTTGTAGATGCGGATTCCTGCATCGACTGTGGCGCTTGCGCCGGTGCATGTCCCGTGGCCGCGCCCGTCCCCGCATAATCGTAAAGCGGACTTACGCATCCCCTCACCGCAACATACGGCGAGGGGATGTGTTTTTATTAAGAAGGAAAGGTACTATCGATGCAACAAAAATCAAAAGGCATCATACCCATAATAATACTCGTTATACTATTCATAGCCGCTGCTACGCTCGGCTTTTTTGCGCTTACCGGCGGTTCGAAAACGAGCGAACTGCCGAGCGATACCATCTCCCCCGAAGATGGAAACTTATCAGCCGATGCAAGCTCGACCGAACCCACACCGCCCCCTACCCCAACTCCCGTTCCAACACCAACATTTGATACACCGGCCGCGATATCCGGCACTACGGCAGATGATTTCGGATATCGCCGTGAGTTGGAGTTAAACGGCGAACCCGTTGATAGCTATGTTCGCACGGAAGCGATAGACTTCGGCGAAGCTTCCGAGTATTCTGCACTTCCCGGTATATCCACATTCAGGGGTACCAACCACCGCGAAGGTGCGAGCTATGGCACGATAAGTAATGCCACTTCCATTGATATCGAGTGGACGGCATCTAGCGGAAGCATGACAAAGGGCATCTCCTCAGGCGGAGAAGGATCGTGGACGGGTAGCGGATGGGTTGGCCAACCGCTTATTGTAGAGTGGCCGAGCGAAACCAAGGCCATCATGAATATGTATGATTGGGCGAAGGAAAAGGACGGCCTTGTTGAGATCATCTATGCAACGATGGACGGAAATGTCTACTTCCTCGACCTTGAAAGCGGCGAAGCCACGCGCGATAAGCTCAGAATAGGCATGCCTTTCAAGGGTGCGGGCTCTCTCGACCCTCGCGGCTATCCCATACTCTATCTCGGTTCAGGCGAAGGCTACGACAATGATGAGCAGGACACGCGTGCCATGGCATACAGCCTTATCGACTTTACAAGGCTCTACGAATTCGGACATCGCGAGGATGATTTTTCTTTGCGTGGATGGCATGCTTATGACAGTGCCCCCCTAATTGACGGCGAAACCGATACCCTCTTTTACGCAGGCGAAAATGGGATACTCTACAGCATACATCTAAACACACAATATGACGAAGCTGCAGGGACTCTCACAATGAACCCCGACGAAGTGCTAAAATACCGTTACGGCGCGGACAGGACGCAAAACCGCACCGGAGAAAATGCGTATTGGCTCGGTTTTGAAGCAAGCCCGACGGGATGGCAGAACTACATCTACATGCCCGATAATGCAGGACTCATGCATTGCATCGATGTGAACACGATGGACATCGTTTGGGTGCAGGATACTTGGGACGATTCAAACGGCACTGCGGTTTTACAAGAGGATGAAGCGAACCGCACGGCATATCTTTACGCCGGTACATCCTTGCATTGGAAGGCGGACAGTGACGGCCGCGGCGATATCGGCTTCTTCAAAATCGATGCCGTAACGGGTGAAACCATTTGGACATATACCGAAAACGTAGCCACGGTATCGGGCGTGTCGGGTGGAATACAGGCCACCGCCGTAGTGGGAAGAGAGGGCTCGAATATTGAGCACCTCGTGG
>CAYJPI010000243.1:0-4336 GCA_964372005.1 uncultured Oscillospiraceae bacterium
CACAATCGATGGGTGCAAATGTTATCGCAGCGTCCGGAACAACAGGTACTACAAATCGAACTCGCGCGGTGGCGTTCGCATCGGCATTCGCTAAGGAATGGGGGCTTACTTACCGCCCCGTGATAGGCAATGTAGGCAATGTTTCGGGTACGGGCGAAACGAATGTATGGAAGCGCATCAATTTCAAAGGAATTATGATGACATCGATGCCCGGCTTTATTGCGATGGCTCTCGTGCTGGTACTTAGCAAAGTGCCTGCTTTCGCTCCCCTCGGAGATGTTTTCTCCACGCTCGTAGGCATACTCCCCGTGATACTTGCAACAATCGCCGCAAAGCAGGTTAGCGGCCTTGACGAAGTGGGCATAGTAGCAGGTATTATAGCCGGAACTTTATCGATTGACGGCGGAATCATAGGCGGACTGCTCGGAGGTATCTTGGCAGGCGTGTTTGCTTACTATATCATCTTATTCTGTTTCCGCTACAAAGTGCCGGCAACCACAGCTAACATTGCGGCAGGCGGCTTGGGCGGCCTTGCGGCAGGCCTCATCGCATTGTTTTTACTTGCACCCGTAGCGCTCGCCATCGGCGAAGGGATAAAATCCGTCATTGAAAATGCGGTTGCATTCAACCCTCTGCTTGCAGGTGCAATAGCAGGCCTTCTTATTTGGCCCGCAATAATCGGTGGTGTGTATCATGCGGCAATTTTGCCTATAGTGTTGCTCGAAATGGAATCAACCGGCTTCAGCTTTTTGGGCGCGGTAGATATGACCGGGCTCGTTATGGTAAGCGCAGGAATCACCCTTGCGAATATCATAGTTCCCCGAAGAAAGGGCGATCCTGCAGTTGCATTGCCCGGATTCATAATCAATGTCGGCTTTGGAACATTCGTAGAAGCGGCATATCCCTTCATGTTCTCTGATAAAATTGTTTTCGCCGGCGCTCTCATCGCCTCCACCGTTTCAGGCGCACTCGTAGGCGTGTTGGATGTTAAGGGAACTGCCTATGTCCCGTCGATACTTGCTCCCGGTCTTGCAAACGATGGGAAAGCAATGTCATTTGCGATATGCATGGTTGCGGCACTCGTCATTGCCTTCATAATTACATCGATAGCTAATAAGGCGGCATTAAGAAAGCAAAAGGCTTAAGTAACGGTTTAGGAATTAATCCATCACTCTTTCATGCAAAAAAGTGGCCATTGGCCACTTTTTCTTGTAAAAATATCTTGTTTTTCGGTCATTCATCAAAGCGAACGAAGCGCTAACCGGCTATCCCCCGCTCATGCGCTATTATCTATGCACCTGCGAGCCTTGCAATGGCCTCGGCAATGATGATGGTGTTAAGGCGAATGTCCTTGATGCGAATGTTCTCATCAGGCATGTGAGCGAGCATGGGTTCATCGGGGAACTCGCAACCGAATGCGACGGCATTATTGAAAGCGCGTGCATATGTTCCGCCGCCCATCGCGACCGGTTCGCTCGTTGTATCGCCCGTGTTCTCGCGATAGACTTCCATGAGTGTTTGTACGAGCTCGGAGTCCTTGGGGATCATATGGCCTTTTTGGCCGCGGTTCGCGGTAAGTTCAAAGCCGAGCGGCGAAAGAATGCCGGCGATGTTTGCAAGCACCTTTTCCTCAGGCAAGGAGATAGACTTGCGTATGTCAAGCACGAGCTTGAGCACACCGTCCTTTAACGAAAGTATGCCGGAGCTCACGCTTATGCGGCCGCTCTCGTCGGTATAGTCAAGATCAAATCCTTCGCCATGGAAGCCCTTGGGGAGTGTTTCATTCAATGTTTTGAATATTTCCGCGCCCTCAGCGAGCGGTAGCTTTGCGAGTATTGCGAGAAGGCCGAAAAGTGCGCTCTTGCCTTTTTCGGGGGTGGATGCATGTGCACTCGTTCCCTTGAGTGCGATATGCGTCCCTGCGCCCTGCTTAGTGGCAGTGGCGCTCACACCCTCGGGGAGTGCTATTGAGTCGATTTGAACATCAAAGGGGATATATGCTTCGCCTTCGCCGGGAACGACATTGGCGCGTGCACCACAATCGATAGTAAGATCGGTAGCAAGCTTCATCTCATAGGTGAGCTGCATGATAGTGCGCTCGGCAAATACGAGCGGGTAGCAACCATCGGGCGAGAAGGACATCGTGGGTTCCTTATCCGTCTTTTTATAACGGTCGATGCATGCCCATCCGCTTTCCTCGTCGCAACCGAGCATTATCATCACCTTCTTGGAAAGGGGAATGTTCGCGGCTTTAACGGCGGCGAGTGCATATAAAGAGCATACCGCAGGGCCTTTATTGTCGATGGATCCGCGGCCGTAGAGCCTGCCATCCTCGATTTGCGCTCCGATTGGCTCGTAGCTCCAACCTGTACCTAAAGGTACGGTATCAATATGTGCAAGCACGCCGAGGCTTTCTTCCTTCTCTTCGGTTTCGAGGATTCCCATATATCCATCGAGATCGCGAGCCGAGAAGCCGAGCGACTCTCCAAGCGCAAGTGCATTGTCTAGGCAGTCACGCATGCCCTGTCCGAAGGGCGCGGGCGCTTCGCCTTCTTCCTTTACACTCTTAATGCGCACCATCTCCTGAAGCGCCTTTACTTCCTCGTCAAAGTGCGCATCAACATATGCGGCGATAGCTTGCTTTTGTTCGTTTGTCAGTATCATTCTTGTTACCTTCCTTTCAAGTTATATAGTCTAATGCATGGTACTAAAACCGCGGCCTATTACTTCGCGGGTATCGATGATAGAGAATATTGCATTCGGGTCATACTCGCGAACTATGCGGCGAAGGGCGGCAAGTTCAACCGTACGCACTATGCAGTACACGATCGTTTTGTCGTCGCCGGTATATGCACCCGTGCCGTGCAAGTATGTCGCACCGCGATGTAGTTTTTTCGATACGGCGGGCGCGATTTGCTTCCAATAATCCGATATAATGAATACCGTTTTTGTTCGGTTCATCCCACGATTGAAGTTATCGAAGGATACATTGTAGATAAACATCGTGATGAGCGATAAAAGCGCGGCTTCAAGGCCGGCCAAAAAGCCCATCGAGCTGATGATTAATAGGTTCAATGCAATGTTGATCGACCCTAGGGAGAACGAAAACTGCTTGTTTAGTATTAGCGCCACAACATCAAGCCCTCCCATCGATGCGCCTTGGCGAATAATGGGAGCGCCCATAGCGCCCATTATCGCACCGCCGAATATTGCCGCAATCAATGGATCTTCAATAGGAATTACGAAATCCGGTGTAAGCCCTAACACGAATGAGAAGGTGAGCATGGCGAGCGAGCTGTAGAACACTAGGCGCAAATTTAGAAATTTCAACCCGCAAATCATGATTGGGATGTTCAAAGCTATGTTAGATATCCAAGTGGGTATGCCTACCGTGTACTCGATGAGCATGGCGATACCCGTAGCACCGCCGCTAACTATATCGGTAGGGCGATATACCCCGGAAAGCAGAAGCGCCTGTACGCTACAAGTAATTAAAAGCGTGAATAATGTAATGAGTTCGGTTTTCCAACTAAAATTCGGCCATGGTGTCCATTTTTTGACCTTCGTCAACGTTTTTTTTGTAGTGTCCATAATTGCCTCCCGCCATAATGGCTGTAGTGATGTTCGGGTTTGATGACGATAGCTGGTGCTATCTGTTTCATGCTATTTTAACCATAGCATCTTGAAATCATCACAATGAGTATACGGGCAAACGAGGAGAATGTCAAAGCAAATCTCAAATAAATGTTTACATGGCGTTTATGGAATATTTTTAGGGGATAGGATAGAATAAAAGGCGATATATCGTGCATCTTGGAGGATAGGTAATGCGGGTAAAAAAACGCACTGTAATATACATATTTTCTGGAGTGATCATTGCCGCATTGATCGCTTTAGCCGGCCTTGCCATGTTGAGGGGTGGCAAGGAAAACAGCATCGAGCGAATATCTATACAAGAACTACAAGAGAAGGGTGTCCTCATCGATGCGGGGCACGGTGGCTTCGATGTAGGCGCGGTGGGTATAAGCGGGTCCTATGAATCCGAATTGAACCTTGCGATGGCATATGAGCTACGTTCCGCATTCGAAAAAGAGGGCATCCCCTCGATAATACTGCGCGATACCGATGAAGCTCTCGCCGCCACTAAGGAAGAGGACATGCTTGCACGCGAAATATATATCAAGAATAGCGATGCCGCAATGCTGTTGAGCATACATATGAACAGCTTCCCCGATGATCCGAGCATATTCGGGGCTGAATCAATATTCTTAGATGGTTCAGTCATAGGGGAGGACTTGGCGCGCTTCCTAAAACCGTATCTCGATGATATCTCTGG
>CAYJPI010000244.1:0-2387 GCA_964372005.1 uncultured Oscillospiraceae bacterium
CGTGTGCACGAACAAGGAATGCAATCATACCCTTCGAAGAAAGGAAAAGACGGATGAAGAATAGTGCCGTTGTTGTCGGCGCAGGCTTGGCAGGATGCGAGGCGGCTTATCGTCTCGCACAGAGCGGTGTTGAAGTAACCCTTTATGAGATGAAACCGCATGAAAAATCCCCCGCGCACAAAATAGACGGATTTGCCGAGCTCGTATGCTCAAACTCACTTCGCGCAGATAGATTGCAAAATGCGGTAGGTCTACTCAAGGAAGAGATGAGAAGGCTCGGTTCTCTCACCATCGAGGCCGCAGAGGCTACGCGCGTCAAAGCCGGCGGAGCTCTTGCGGTTGATCGCGACGATTTTTCCGCGTACATCACAGGGCGCATAAACGAACATGAGAACATAACGGTTCGCCATGAACGCATAGACGAAATACCGGATTGCCCGGTAATAATTGCGACAGGGCCGCTCACCCAGGGGCCGTTGAATGACGCGATAGAAAGCTTCGTGGGCAAGGAAGGCTTGCATTTTTATGATGCGGCCGCTCCCGTAATCACAAAAGAATCGCTCGACATGGGCATAGTATTCCCCGCTTCGAGATATGGTCGGGGCGGGGATGATTATCTCAATTGCCCGATGAATCGCGAGGAATACACGGCCTTCTACCAAGCATTGATAGAAGCTGAAACCGCGCCCCTACATGAGTTTGATAAGAACCCCAAGGTGTTTGAAGGTTGCATGCCCGTGGAGGTAATGGCAAAGCGCGGCGAAAAAACGCTGCTCTTTGGGCCGTTAAAACCCGTAGGGCTCGACCGCGAGCATGAGGATGGGAGCCGCACACGCCATCAGGCAGTTATACAGCTTCGCCAAGACAATGCCGAGGGAACGCTGTACAACATGGTAGGTTTTCAAACAAACCTCAAGTTCAAGGAGCAAGAGCGCGTATTTCGCATGATACCGGGAATGGCGAATGCCGAGTTCGTGCGTTATGGCGTTATGCATCGAAATACATTCATCGAATCACCCAATGTGCTCGGCTGGGATTTTTCGGCGAAAAGTCGCCCCGGCCTTTTCTTTGCAGGGCAGATGACAGGTGTTGAAGGCTATGTGGAGAGCGCGGCGAGCGGACTAACCGCAGGCATCAACCTTGAACGGTATATGCGCGGACTACCCCCCGTCGACTTCACATCTAAAACCGCGATAGGTGCTCTTGGCCATTATGTCGCGGAGTATGTGGGCGGCAATTTTCAACCCATGAATGTAACCTTCGGCATCATGGATTCACTTGATGAGCGCATAAAGAACAAGCAGGATAGATATCTTGCGATATCCAATCGCGCACTTGAATATCTTGATGGAATATCGAAGGATTTGCAAAGAAACTGTTAAGCATGAAGAATTTAACCCAATAAAGGCATAAAATGTAGTATAATCAAATTCATAACCATGACGTTGGAGGTTTTATGCACGAAGTTAGAGGCACTACTATAGTTGCGGTTAAGTGCAACGGCAAAACGGCTGTGGCAGGAGATGGGCAGGTTACATTCTCCCAGTCCACCGTAATAAAGCATACGGCAAAGAAGGTACGCAGGCTTTATCATAACAAGGTTGTGGTGGGCTTTGCCGGTTCGGTTGCGGATGCTTTCTCGCTATGCGAACGTTTTGAAAGCAAGCTCGAACAATATAGCGGCGGCCTTATGCGTGCTGCGGTATCGCTCGCACAGGATTGGCGAAACGATAAGATGCTTCGTAAGCTCGATGCAATGCTTATCGCTGCAGACAAGGACGGACTGCTTCTCATATCCGGTACGGGTGAAGTGATAGAGCCCGATGATGGCGTTATCGCTATCGGCTCGGGCGGCATGTACGCGCTCAGTGCGGCGAAGGCACTCGTACAAAACACGGATTTAGCCGCCGACGAAATCGCTCGCAAGGCGCTTGAAATCGCAGGGGATATTTGCGTGTTCACCAATTCGAACATCACGCTTGAGGAGGTATAAGTAATGCTCACTCCCAAGAAAATAGTTGAAGCACTCGATAAATACATCATCGGCCAAGATAAGGCTAAAAGGGCTGTGGCGCTTGCATTGCGTAACCGCTACAGAAGAAGCCTACTTACCAAGGAACTTCGCGCCGAGATAACACCAAAGAACATCATCATGATGGGACCTACGGGCGTTGGTAAAACCGAGATAGCAAGAAGGCTTGCAAAGCTCGTTGATGCGCCATTTTTGAAGGTTGAAGCGACGAAGTTCACCGAGGTCGGCTATGTCGGGCGCGATGTGGACAGCATGATACGCGACCTTGTGGAAGCGGCGATACGCCTATGCAAGGAAAAGCGCATGGAAGCCGTTAAGCTAATGGCCGAATCCGCCGCAGAACAAAGGCTTGTAG
>CAYJPI010000244.1:2397-4311 GCA_964372005.1 uncultured Oscillospiraceae bacterium
GCTTAAAAAGGGTGAAACAAGCACTCCCCAAAACCCCTTCCAGGTGCTATTGGGCGCAAGCCAACAACCGAGCGAGCCTAAGATGAGCGACGAAGAGAAGCAAGCGCATTTTTCACGCCGTGACGAGGTAATGTATAAACTTCGCGCAGGGGTTCTTGAAAATGAGATAATCGAGATCGAGGTGGAGGAACAAAACTTAGGTAATTCCACCATGATCGCTATGGGCGTGGATGTGAACATCGGCGATATGCTAGGCGGCATCATGCCCAAGAAGAAGAAAAAGAGAAAGACAACCGTCGAGGATGCGAGGCGCATAATCATTGCCGAAGAATCGGATAAACTTATCGACATGGATGAGGTTATACGCGAAGCGGTAGACAAGGCCGAGCAGGACGGTATAATATTCATAGATGAAATCGATAAAATTGCAGGTAAACATTCGTCGAGTTCGGGCCCCGAAGTATCCCGCGAGGGCGTACAAAGGGACATTCTACCCATAGTCGAAGGCTCTACGGTATCCACAAAATATGGGCCTGTAAAGACGGATTACATGCTATTTATAGCGGCAGGCGCCTTCCACGTATCGAAGGTTACGGATTTGATACCCGAACTGCAAGGCCGCTTTCCCATCCGCGTGGAGCTATTGTCGCTCACGGAAGATGATTACGCGCGCATACTTACCCAGCCCGAGCATGCGGTAACGAAGCAATACTCAGCGCTACTGAAAACCGATAATATCGTGCTCGATTTTGGAGAGGATGCTTTAAGAGAGATTGCACATTATGCCTTTGTCGCCAATGAGACGACGGAGAATATCGGTGCGAGACGACTTCATACCATCATGGAGACATTGCTCGAGGATATTTCGTTCAATGCGACCGGGGATCACCCCGATATCACCGTTGCAATAGATGCTAACTACGTTAAGGAGAGACTCAAGGAAGCCTATGTTGACGAGGACATCACAAAATACGTTTTATAAAAAGCGTGCAAAGCGAATAGGCATGTGCATCACATGCTTATTTGCCGCTTTCGCGTTTATTGGATGCGCACCCAATGTAGAGGTGCCCGAAGCTGCAGCGCCCGTACCGGCCGAGCAGGCAGTAGAGGAAGTGCCCGAAACTGCGATGCCTGTTTTAACGGTGAGTGCCGAGGAAGGCGAGCTTATGACACTCCCCGATCTTTCATCATCGATGACATTATCAGAACCCGTGGCCGCCATCGCCGACAGTGAAATACCGATGCCGGTGAGCGATGAAGCGCCCTCACCAAGCACAGAATCCGATGAAAATACGGGCGAAATGACAATAGAAAAAACGCCCGAACCAACGCCTGAGCCTACCCCGACTCCCGAACCGACTCCCACGCCGCCCGCACACGAATTTGAAAGCGTGGACGACGAGGAAGGTTATATAGCAGGCGGCGAAGTGAATGTACGAGAAGGCCCCGATACCACGTATGACATTGTCTGCAAGGCACAAAGATACGATCCGATCATTATCACGGCGAAAACCGTTGAGGATAGCGATGAGGATGTGTGGTACTGCATCGAAGTTGACGGCGAGGAAGGATTTGTTCTTAAATCGCTTGTAGCGCTCGGTGAAGCCCCCGACTATGAGCTTGAAAGCGTTGACGATGTGAAAGGCTACACCGAAGTTGACGGTGTAAACGTTCGAGAAGGCCCATCCACCGACTATGACTTGGTGTGTGTGGTGGACAAGCATGAAGCGCTTGTGATTACCGCAAAAACCATCGAGGACGATGAGGATGATGTGTGGTATGAGGTGGAGATCGCAGGTGAGGAAGGCTTCCTCATGAAATCATTCGTCGAGCTTGGGTATGCTCCGGAGGATAGCGTAGACGAAGAAGAGGATGAAGACGAGGAAGACGAGCGCGAAGAGGAAGACGAGGATA
>CAYJPI010000245.1:0-4293 GCA_964372005.1 uncultured Oscillospiraceae bacterium
TGTCCTTTTCCTCAAAGAAAAGGCGTGTTTTTGATTTCCCGGTGGATTCATCAAAAACACGCTCTTTGGATAGTACCTTCTTTTTTGGGATGGCCGCCTTCGCCTTATCGAGTTTATCGGCGGCTTTGTCGGCTTTGCGGATGTAGGGTTCAAGATCGGGGCTTGCACGCTCCTCATCGGTGAATTGTAGGCGGGTGGGCTGTGCGCTTGCCGTAGATTCGCGCCGCGCATGTAATACCGCGGCTTTGGAAGATTTGCGGGTATACATGCTCTGTGTGCGGCTCATGATATGCTTCGAAGCATCTTCTTGTTGCGGCCTAAATCCTTGTGAATGGGAAGGCGGCGATCGCTCAAACGTCGCTTCAGTTTCTTGAACGGCCTTCTCTTCGGGGTTAGTGAACTCAGCATTCTGCTCACGCTTGCTGATACGCTCGCTCGTTTCAGCTGTTTGGTTCACCTCGATAGCTCCGTCACGGCTCATCTTTTGCGTGATCTTGTCGCGGGGGTTTAGTGGGGCTTCTTTCATGATTAGACCACCTCCCTCGGCTTCGTCGTCATCACCCTATATAGCTCGGTATCCACGGGGAAGCGATCAACAAAAGGCAAGGTCACATTTCCAAAGAAAATGAGCCCTTCACCCGCTTCGGTGTGTGTGACATATTTCATCTGTCCGGGTGATATGCATAGCTGTTTTGCGAGGATTTCACGGTCGCCCACGGCTTGATTGAGCATGAGCACAAAGTCCGAATTTTCAAGGATATTCTCCACTTCACGGCTTGCTAAAAGGTCTTTTACGTTCTGCGTGATGGCTGTCGCTATGCCGCCCCACTTCCTGAATCGCTTCCAAATTTCCACGGAATAGGCGGCCGTTTGCTCTTCTTTAAGGAGGAGGTGAAACTCGTCAATGTAATAACGAGTCGAGCGCTTCGCTGCACGATTTACCGTTACGCGGTTCCAAACTTGATCTTGCACAATGAGCATTCCGAGCTTCTTTAATTGTTTGCCAAGTTGTTTGATATCGAAGCATACGAGGCGATTGTGAAGCTCTACATTGGTGCGATGGTTGAAGATGTTCAAGCTGCCCGATACATATAGCTCAAGTGCCGTCGCAATGCGTGAGGCTTCGGGTTCGGGGTGACGAAGCAGTTCATCGTAGAGATCGCCCAAAATCGGCATTTTGTCGGGATGCGGGTCTGCAAGGAAAGGGCGATACACATTTCGAACGGCACGGTCGATGACACTCTTTTCTATCGGTTCCAGTCCATCCTTGCCGCCCACGATGAGCTCACACAGCGAAAGAATAAAATCGGATTTGAGTGCAAGCGGATTGTCGTCCTCGCTATAGTTGAGATTCAAGTCCATAGGGTTAATATAGTGGGTGGTTGAAGGTGAAATGCGTATCACTTGGCCTTCTAAACATGCAACAAGGGGCGCGTACTCGCCTTCCGGATCTCCTATGATGATGTCGTCATCGGTGATGAGAAATACGTTTACCATCTCACGCTTCGCCGCAAAAGACTTGCCACTGCCCGGTGTGCCAAGTATCAGCCCACTGGGGTTTTTGAGTTGCTTTCGATCACATAGAATCATGTTATTGCTCAGTGCATTCAGGCCATAATAGAGCGATTCATCGTGGCCGAAAAGCTCTTGTGTAATAAAGGGGATGAAGATGGCCGTGCTCGATGTCGTCAAGCCCCTTTGGATGGGTACGAGGTTTTGCCCTATGGGGATACTGGATAAGAAGCTGGCTTCTTGGTTGTAGTCAAGGCGAGTGAGCGCACAATTGTACTTTTGCGCAATACCTGCCGTCGCAAACACCTCATTATCGAGTTTTCTCTTGGTATCTGCCATGTTGACCACGAGAAAAGTGAGCAAGAACATGCGCTCATTGCGGCTTTGTAAGTCCTGCAATAGGTTCTTCGCTTCACTGCCATAGGTCGCAAGGTCGGAGGGGATGATGTCCATGTCATAGCCACTTCGCACGGCTTTTTTCTGTTCTTCTATCCGCATTTTATCAAGATCGGTGATTTTACGTTTGATCGTCTTTATAGCTTCCGATTGGTCGATGCTTCGGATATGAAGGTTGACAATCACCCCTGTTTCAAGGTCTAAAATATCGGCAAGCAAGCGATCATTGAGTTCGGGAGCTAAGATTTCGAGGAAGCTTACAGCACCGAGCTTTCGTCCCATTTTGAAGGTTCGCCCTTCGCCGAAATAAAAGGAGGAGGGGGCAATGCAATCCTTCGTTGATAGGCCTGATGGTACAAGGCCGTCCCAATCGAATGAAAACGGCTCGCCGTTTGGGTGGAACAGTTCATGCATGATCCGCAAGCGATCATACCCGCTCATCGGCCTTGCCGACACGCCGAGCACCTTGAAATTGTTGAGTATATCCGTTTCGATGCGGGCAAGGCGCGACTTTGCGGCGCTCAAGCTATCCGCTTCAATCGAAAAAGTGATGTATTTCGTTTTAACAATACCGTTATTGCCTTTTGCAAGTTGCGTCTTGAGCATATCGCTATACTCTTTGCGAATCGCATTGAAAGCATCGTCCTTCGGGGGAATATCGATCACTTTTTCCGCGCCGCCAGCCCTTATACCTTGATTGATGAACGATAGTTGAATGGATACGGATGCATCGAAGTAGTTAAGAAAGTCGCACCAGTTTTCAAAGATGGCGGTCTTATCATCCGCACTCGCAAGTTGATAATTGATGTCCTCAAAGGCGATACTCTTGCTGTATTGGGTTTTGCTCATCTTACAAATGCCATCGGGATGCATCGCAATATAGGGGATGGTCTGCTGTGCAGTGTGCGGTTTGCCGTCCCCTTTTACTGCCTTTATGAGCTGAGCGATTCTTTTCTTATCTGTATGCGTTAGGCGTTGGTTACGATTTATTGGCATTCGGGGCGTTTTGCTTTCTTTTGCCTTTGACAATGTGAAATACCTCCCTTTCAAGTTTTCTTTGCTTTTCTATGAGCACATAGAAGTTTTCTGTTTGATACGGGCGCTCTTTCGGGCGGACACACTTCACTTGAATGATATTGCGCAAAACGACCTCAAGCGGTTGCCCATGCCTTTCATACATTGCAAAGAGGAAGCACGGGAGCATGATGATCACCATCAAAAACGCTGCCGTATCCGTTCCTATACTGTCCTTGAGCAAAAAGAAAAGTGGCAATCCAAGAAGGAGAGCCATCGAGAAACATAATATCTGCCTTTTTGTAAGGTTTAAGGCTACCTTTGTTTTGACTTTCGTTAAGTCTTTGGGTACGGGCACATAGGCCATAGGGTCAAGCTCCTTTCTTAACTAATGCGCACTGAATATTGATTTTGCAAGCGTTCCCGTCTTAAAAAGCGAAAAGCAAAGGATTACGGTGTATGCGGCAAGTGAGAATATTGCGCTGTGCAAATTGTCCGCAACGATCATATCCTTCACGAGCACGGCATAGATTCCGACGCAAATCATAATTAAAAAGCCCTGAAAGCCAAGGGCGAGCAAGGATTTGAAGTAATTATTGCCGATTTGCCCCCATTCTCGATTGGTCATCGTGGCAAAGGGAATCGGGGCGACGGAACAGTAAAGGTAGATTTCTATCATTCTGCCATAGAGGATGACCGTGATCAGCACCGACATGATTTTCATGCACAGGCTGACGAGGCTTGTTTCCATGACGAGTAAAAGCAATTCGGGGATTTCCATAGCCTCAAGTCCACTTTGCATGGAAGCGAGCGCGGTGGCAACATCAATGCCGGCATTACCGGATATTACGCCCGCCGCACCCGATACAACGCTTTGCGCCATGTCAAACACCGCCATAGTGATGGTGAACGTGTTCGTCACGAGAAAAACGGCAATCCATGCTTTGAAAAACCACTTAAAGAACATGAACGTTTCAATATCGTGCATGTTGTTCTTCTCGGTCACCATGCTGATGAGCTCATAGCACAACACATAGGTGATGACAAGCCCCGCAATGGGAACGATCACATTTTCGGATAATGTTCGAATCATCGAAAAAATGCTTGCGTTCCAGCCCTGCGGGGTTTGCCCAACCTCAGCGGCAATGGCGGAAACCTTCTCGTTTACATCCCCGAACATAGTTGATAGATTACCGTTTATCGCCCCGATAAGAAGCTCCTTTATCCATTCGTTAATCGCATCAAATATGTTCTGCATCCATTACCCCCCTATCCGAATAATCCGGTAAGAAGAGGCACGAGCGTCATCCCGATGAGCGCGACCCCTCCGCCGGCCATAAGTTGTTTCATGCCTTGGCTTTTATCACAAGT
>CAYJPI010000246.1:0-4274 GCA_964372005.1 uncultured Oscillospiraceae bacterium
TATTTTTTTACTTCGCAAAATGAACCGTGCGCGTTTCGCGAATCACATTCACCTTGATTTGTCCGGGGTACTCAAGTTCCGTCTCGATGCGCTTTGCAACCTCTTTGGCCATCAAAATCGTATCGGCATCGTTAACTACCTCGGGCTTAACTATTATGCGCACCTCGCGGCCTGCTTGAATAGCGAAGGATGTATCAACCCCATCAAAGGAATTCGCAATCTCCTCAAGCTTCTGCAAGCGTTTGATGTAGCTTTCAAGCGTTTCGCGCCTAGCACCCGGTCTCGCGGCCGAAATAGCATCCGCCGCCTGCACGAGTACAGCTTCAACGCTTTGCGGGTCAACATCACCGTGATGCGCCATAATACAGTTGACCACCATCGCATTCTCGCGATACTTCTTGGCAAGATCCGCACCGATCTGGATATGCGGGCCTTCCACTTCATGGTCAATCGCCTTGCCGATATCATGCAACAAGCCACCGCGCTTTGCAAGTGCAACATTAGCGCCGAGTTCCGCAGCCATAATTCCTGCCAAGTGCGCAACCTCGATGGAATGTTTGAGCACATTCTGCCCATAGCTCGTGCGATAGCGCAAGCGTCCGAGAACACGAACGATTTCATGATGCAAGCCATGTACGCCAACATCCAGCACTGCCGACTCGCCGGCCTCGCGTATCTGTGAATCCACTTCCTTGCGCGCCTTTTCAACCATTTCTTCGATGCGCGCGGGATGTATGCGCCCGTCCAAAATGAGCTTTTCAAGCGCAATACGTGCGGTTTCCCTTCTCACCGGGTCGAAGCCCGAAAGGATAACGGCTTCAGGCGTATCGTCGATAATAAGTTCAACGCCCGTAGCGGTCTCAAGCGCCCTGATGTTGCGCCCTTCACGGCCGATAATGCGGCCCTTCATTTCATCGTTGGGTAGTGCCACCACGCTTACGGTTGTTTCCGCAACATGGTCAGCCGCACAGCGCTGTATCGCCATCGATACGATGTTACGCGCACGTTTGTCCGCCTCTTCCTTCGCCTTTGCTTCAATATCGCGCACGAGAAGCGCCATTTCATGTCGTGCATCGCGTTCCACATTCTCAAGCAAAATCTCCTTAGCCGCTTCCATGCTAAGCCCGGAGATGGTTTCAAGCTCCTTTAGTTGCTTGCTGTGCAATTCCTCTATGGATGCTTCACGAACATCGATTTCAGATTGCTTCTTGGTTATCTGCTTTTCGCGTTGCTCGAGGGTATCGAGCTTCTTGTCCATCGTCTCTTCGCGCTGAGCCACTCTGCGCTCCGAACGTTGTAATTCGTTCCTTCTGTCACGAAGCTCCTTTTCGCTCTCACTGCGAACCTTCAAAACTTCTTCCTTGGCCTCAAGAACCTTCTCTTTTCGGATTTCTTCCGCACGTTTTTGTGCGTCATCCAACATGCGCTTTACGGCTTCTTCCGCATTTCCTGTTTTGGCCTCCGCAATGTTCCGCCTATAAGAGTATCCGATAAGCAAACCAATTCCGAGTGCTACAACAGCTGCCACTGCAATCCATATTCCCACGCTTTACCTCCCTAAATATATTATTTTACCCGCAAAAATGCGAGGGGAGCGTTTATGTTTTCCGGGCGAACTTGCGCAAATTAACTCTGTCTTTGCTTTTTATATTTCCAAAATTAAGCGTAAAAACCGCCCAATGTCTATCACCTGCAAGGCGGACGGCGTGTTTTGCTCGCCCACACCCGGTTGCATAATAACTCAACTTGATTGTAAGCTTTTTATATAAAAAAGTCAAGCTATAGCATCCTATCGGAGTATACACTTTATTCATCGCTTAGCTACGTCATTCCCCCCGTTATTTCTTGCATTTTTGGGCATTCTCATCGCAAAATACCGACAAACGGGCTCACAAATCACACCATTATGCATAAATAAATGCCACCAATTTTTTCGAACTTCGAACATTCGATGCATTTTTTTCATTATTTCTTCGTTTTTTGTACATGCTACAAGAAAAAGAAAGCGAGTGAAGGCATGAAAAAGTATGGAAAAAAAACACTTTGGCTTTGGTCCATCATCGGTGCATCATTAATTATCGGCTCACTCTTCATGGGATCATGGGCTGAGCGCGTGTTCGAAGTATCGGAGGAGCCTAAGCGGGCATTCGTTACCGATGCCCCGGCTCCCACGCAGAGCACCTCATCGATACCGGCCGCCCTTGAAAATTCACTGCCGAGCGCAACCCCCACTTTGCCCGATGAAAAGGTTAACATCGTTTTTCTCGGCGTTGATACGGACGAGGAGCGCGCCGCCGCAGGCAACAGCTACAGGACGGACACAATAGTCGTGCTCGCGGCAAATTTATCAACAGGCGAAGCGGAGCTACTTAGCATACCTCGCGATACCCGTGTGAAGGTGCAAAAGTTAAACGATACCGGCAAGGTTACCGCCGAGCAGTACAATCGCATAAATTCGGCATTCTATTATGGTGGAGGTTATGATGGCCACGGCTATGAAAACACCCTTTTGGCCGTGAATAATCTTCTTTTCCCCGAGGATGGCAGTGATTCGTCCATTACATACTATGTGAGCATCGACATGGACGGCATCGCCCCCTTCGTTGAAGCGGTGGGCGGCGTGCCCATCACCCTCCCCTACGATGTTGAGGGCTTCGGTAGTGAAGGTGAAACCATCACCATCACCGCCGAAAACGCAGAGTCTTTCGTTCGCTTGCGCCATGGCATCACGGGTGGAAGCGATCTTGGGCGCATAGGGAGGCAGCAGGCTTTCATCATGGCATTTGCCGATAAGGTTAAGGACATGGGCGCAACGAGTGCGCTCTTCAAACTCCTACCGAGCGTACAAACATATATGAACACCAATCTCACCATGAATCAAATGGTCGCCTTCGCCGAATTTCTTTCCAAGGCGGATCTAACATCCCTAACTCTTCACTCCCTCCCCGGAAAATGCCGCACCATAGACGGAAGGAGCTACTTTATCGCAGATGAGGATGGTCTTAACAACTTGGTGTCATCCATTTGGGGGGTGGAGGAAAAAACCGCATAACAAATGGGGGATCAGTCGATTTTTCTCGGCCGATCCCCATTTGAATATTGAATTGTCACGTTTTAACTATTGTCGATACTATCTATTTACCGCTTGCTTGAACTATCGATAATCTCCACCTTGAAAGTTCCTGCTATGTTTTCCGCCTCGATGGTAACTGTCGCACCGTTTACATCGCGCAGGTGGTTGCGTGAAAGCACATATATCGAATCCTTATATTCAACCCCAACGGGTTTGCCCACATCATAACTCTCGCCTTCTATGTGCAGCATCTTTCCGCGCATCGCAACCACTTTCGGCGAAACCTTAAAATAGGCCGTCGCTTCCTCTGCACATCTAAAATCCTCAAGCGTTTCTCCCGTTACGCAGTTGAGCGAATCGCGATCCCTCGATGTTTCAACGATAATGCCATTTATCGTTACCTCATTGCCGCGATATTCCTCCAATCCCTTTATCTCCCGATGTTTGAACGGGATATCTACCCTGATTTTCATCATCCTTCAATTCCTTTCATATCATTAATATTTGCCATTTTCATTACCCAGTCTTCGCCTGCGCCCGTAATCAGCGCCTTCATATCAACATTGGCCGCCGATAAAAGGTTCATAGCGGGCGCGGATAGCTTTTCCATCGTCTTTTGTAGTAAGCTCTCTTGAAGCATCGCAATGTCCGCTTCATTCAATGGGCCGTCACCGGTTTCCCTCAGCGTTTTTACCACGGTCTGTTGCAATTCCCCAACCGTGATCTTTGCCGTCGCAATTACCTGTTCCATGGCCATGGCGATGTTGGCCAGTTCCTGTTTTTTTCCTATTTTCTGCATCAACCACGTCCCTCCAACGCCTATAAGCGTGATAAGAATCGTGCCCGCAATTTCAAAAACGTACTCCAGTACCAAATCAAACATAATTTATCCCTCCTACTTTTCTATGATATGTTTATTGAGCTTGTCCCGTGCGATTTTTAACTTGTCCACATGGTTTCCGTCAATTTGATGGTTCATAAGTGCAGACAGTGCTAAGTACACTGCCTGCTCCGCTTCCTCATTCTTCAATTGCCTCGCCTCAATCTGTGAAAATCGTAGCCGTGTAGCCTTGCAGTGGCTCTCCATCTCGCATACTCGCTTCGGCAAGTCAAGCAGTGGTGAAAAAGCCTTTCGTATCGTAGCTATTGCCGCCCCTACGGCCACAATCCATCCGCATACCACCGCGATTTCATCCCATCC
>CAYJPI010000247.1:0-4270 GCA_964372005.1 uncultured Oscillospiraceae bacterium
TCTTCGTATCCGGATTTGCTATGATGGATAACATGTTCGGTATGCTGAGTGAATTTCCGGTAAGCAATTTCCCATACAATTATTAAACCTCAACAAAGGAGATATATATGCGTAAACTTACCACACATGAGCTACGTGAGCTCTACCTCAATTTCTTTAAGGAACATGGCCATGCGATAATCCCCAGCGCATCGCTTATACCCGAAAACGACCCCACCGTGCTATTCACCACAGCCGGCATGCACCCCCTCGTCCCCTACTTGATGGGCGAAAAGCATCCTGCAGGCACTCGCCTTTGTGATGTGCAAAAGTGCGTGCGCACAGGCGACATCGATGATGTGGGCGATACCTCGCATTGCACATTCTTCGAGATGCTCGGCAACTGGTCGCTCGGTGATTACTTTAAGGAAGAAGCCATATCAATGAGCTTCGAATTTCTCACGGGCGAAAAGTGGCTCGGCATTCCCAAAGAGAAACTATACTTCACCTGCTTCGAAGGCGATACCGATGCACCGCGCGACACCGTAGCACATGATTGCTGGGTGAATCTCGGCGTTGACCCTTCGCACATTTTCTTCCTCGCTAAGAAGCATAACTGGTGGGGTCCTGCAGGCCAAACCGGCCCTTGCGGACCCGATAGCGAAATGTTTTACGATACAGGCAAGGATGCATGTTCGCCCGAGTGTTCGCCGGCTTGTTCTTGCGGCAAGTATCTTGAAATATGGAACGATGTGTTCATGGAGTACAATAAAGTGGGCGAAGGCCAATTCGAGCCGCTCGCACAGAAGAATGTTGATACCGGCATGGGTCTCGACCGTACGGTTGCAACATTGCAGGGCGTTGAAAGCGTGTACGACACCGATGCATTTACCGGTATACTCGCCACAATCACGCGCCTTTCGGGCAAGGAATACAAGGCCGATGAGGAGACAACGCGCGCATTCCGCATCATCGCGGACCATATTCGCTGTGCTACATTCATGCTCGGCGATCATCGTGGCATCACACCTTCGAACATCGACCAAGGATACATACTTCGTAGGCTCATCCGCCGCGCTATTCGATACTCCATGCAACTTGGCATCGCGGATGGCGGCTTGATTGAAGTTTCCGAAGCGGTTATCGCGCAGTATGGCGGTTTCTACACCGAACTTGCCGATAACAAGGACAAGGTTCTATCCGAGCTTGGCAAGGAAGAAAAGCGCTTTGCAAGCACGCTCAAAAAGGGCATGAAGGAATTTGAGCGCATTGCAAAGAATGTGCAAGATGGACGTGTTGACGGCAAAACAGCCTTCAGGCTTTACGATACCTTCGGCTTCCCCATCGAATTTACGGAGGAGCTTGCAAAGGAACAGGGCTTCACCGTTGATGTTGAGGGTTACAAAGTGGCCTTCTCGGAGCATCAAAAGAAATCGCAAGCAGGCGCAGAGCAACGCTTTAAGGGCGGCATGGCAGATAACACGGAAGCTACAACAGCGCTTCACACCGCCACGCATCTACTCAATGCGGCATTGAAAGTTGTACTCGAGGATGAAAACATCCACCAGAAGGGTTCTAACATCACAGCCGAGAGATTGCGCTTTGACTTTAACTTCCCACGCAAGGTAACGCGCGATGAGCTTGACAAGGTTGAAGAATTCGTTAACGCCGCCATCAAAGCGAATCACACCATAGTGATTGAGGAGATGACCGTTGACGAAGCGAAGGAAGCCGGCGCAGAAGGCGTTTTCGATACGCGCTACGATGCAAAGGTTAAAGTTTACACCATCGCCGATGTATCAAAAGAGATTTGTGGTGGCCCACATGTTACAACAACAGGTGAAATGGGTACATTTAAAATTAAGAAGGAAGAGGCGAGCTCATCCGGCGTAAGGCGCATAAAAGCTGTGTTAGCTTAATTTTTGTTTTACTATACATGAATTTTTGTGTATAATATGTACTATAACAATATGAATGTCGAGGAGAATGATATGGAACCGACGGTATTGATGCAACAAATTCACGATGGAGACAAGGAAGCGTTAACCACATTGTACACACAGTACAATGAAATCGTTTATCGCATTGCTTTTCAGGCAACATCCGACAAGGAGCTTTCCTTGGCCGCCGTTAAGCGTGTTTTTAGCGAGATTTTTGATACGCTTCAAGAACGCGGCCCAATCGACGGGGATTTCAATCAATTCCTCGATGCGATGACCATGGCCGAGATACGCAAGATGGAAAAGGAAAACGAGAAGATCGCCGCCGAGCAAGCCGCTTTCGTTGCCGCTACTGCCGCCGCTACTGCAAGTGCGCAGGCCGAGGCAGAAGCCAAGCTTGCCGAAAAAGCAACCGCCGAGCCAATTGATACAAGCGCGGATGCTGTGTCCACCGAAGAGACCGTGGAAATACCCGATGCTTCCGCCGATGAAGCAAAAGGCAAGGGCAAAGGTAAAGGTAAGGGTAAGGGTAAAGGCAAAAATGCCGCCGTGGCTGCTGCAGCCGCAGTTGTTGCTACCGAAGCGGTTGAAGAGATTGCCGACGAACCCACAACCGTAACCGAGCGCACCTACACCCAAAAGGAAGCGGATGCACTCGAGGATCGCTTGAACGAAAGGCTTAAAACCGGCGAAAACGCACCCAAGCAGAAATCACGCAAGCGTTCGTCCACAGGCTACATAATCATTAGCATTTTGGTTGGTGCTTTCATGTTGTGGATGCTCGCAGGCTTTATGATGCGCCTCGATGTATTGCCGGCCGTGGATCTTGGTTACAGCGCTTTCAATAACATGATCTATCCTTTGTTCTAAAATCTATTGAGTAATAACCCCAAAAAGCCCTTGCATGATGCAAGGGCTTTTTATGCACAATAAATTAAAGCTTACATCAATACCATGTAGATTATTTTTGAAGGAATGTGGTATTATAGTAATAATTGACATTGGTATTTATCTAAAGGAGGAATGGGATGAAAAACGTATTTTCACAACCCAAGGAGGAAGTATTAAGCGATCTTAATACCTCTCCCGATGGACTAAGCGCGCAGGAAGCGAGTAAGCGCCTTGTTGAAAACGGCGAAAACAGGCTTTCAGGCGCAAAGAAACGCACGAAGCTAATGATGTTTGTTGAGCAGTTCAAAAGCTTTATGATCTATGTGCTGTTGTCGGCGGCACTTGTATCGGGGATACTCGGCGAGTGGGTTGATGCGGCGATAATATTCGCAATCATCATACTTAATGCCGTACTCGGCATGATACAAGAAAGCAATGCAGAAAATGCACTCAGTGCCCTTCGCGACCTATCCGCGCCACATGCGAAGGTAAGGCGTGGCGGCGAGGTTGTGAGCATACCTGCATCTGAGGTGGTTGTGGGTGACATCGTGGTGCTCGAAGCAGGTGACCTTGTACCTGCTGACTTGCGCATCATCGAAAGTGGAAGCTTGCAAATAGGCGAAAGTGCACTCACGGGCGAAAGTGCCCCCGTCGATAAAACACCCGATGCGGTTGATAGTAATGCACCCCTCGGCGATCGCACATGCATGGCATACATGAGCTCGCTCGTAAGCTATGGGCGCGGCGTGGGCATTGTAACCCATGTCGGCATGGATACCGAGGTTGGCCACATCGCACACATGGTGGACAGCGCCGAAGAGCAGGACACTCCGCTACAAAAAAGGCTTGAGGGCTTGGGTAAAACGCTTGGCATAGTTTGCCTCATCATCTGCGCAGGCATGTTCGGCATCGGCATACTTTATGGGCGCGATATACTGCACATGTTCCTCTTGGCGGTTAGCCTTGCCGTTGCCGCAATACCCGAGGGACTGCCTGCCATCACAACCGTGGTTCAGGCGATGGGCGTTAAACGCATGGTAGCACGAAATGCCATAGTTAGGAAATTACCTGCGGTTGAAACGCTGGGCAGTGCCACCGTTATCTGCTCGGACAAGACGGGCACACTCACACAGAATCGCATGACGGTTATGAAGGCCGTAACGCTCAACAATGTATATCAAGCGAGCGATTGCAAGATGGATGTAAACAGCGCTCTCGATTCGCTCATCTCCTGCGCACTGCTTTGTAATGATGCAACGGTGAATGATAGCGGCGTAGGCATCGGCGATCCTACGGAGGTTGCGCTCGTCGATTTCGCAATAAAAGCAGGCCTTAATGAGAAAGATTATAGGAAAAAAATTCCTCGTGTGGATGAAGCACCCTTCGAAAGTTCCAGAAAGCGCATGAGCGTACTTGTAACGCCATCTCCTAATGAATACCACCTACAATATACCAAAGGC
>CAYJPI010000248.1:0-4256 GCA_964372005.1 uncultured Oscillospiraceae bacterium
TATGGCTTCAAAATGATTTGCGTAGCGCTTGGGCATACCGTCATCCTTCGTAACCACTGTGCCATTGCTCATCTCGCTTCCCGTTGCGGCCAAAGTTAGGATGGTTGCTACGGGATAGCATCCTAGCGGGGCAAGCTTCCCTTCGAAGAAATCCCATACATCGCCATCATATTTTAGGCCCATACCTATCGCCTTTGCGGAATCCAAAACACTACCGCCGCCCACGGCAAGTATAAAGTCGACATTTTCCTGCTTGCAAAGCTCAATACCCTCGTATACTTTCGATAAAAGAGGATTCGGCACAACGCCACCGAGCAACACGTAAGACAAGCCCGCTTCTTCAACAGAGGCTTTCACCCTGTCCAGCAGCCCGGATTTAATAACGCTGCCTGCGCCATAGTGCAAAAGTACCTTTTTAGCACCGAATTCCTTCAACAACTCACCCGCTTTGTTCTCAGCGCCGCTCTCGTACACCATCTTTGTTGGTGCGTGGTAAATAAAATTATTCATTTTTTCTCCTATTCATTTTTTTCTGTAATGGCATGGAATTATTTTTTAATTTTCATTGTCTATAATAGGAGTATAATGAAAGGCTAACCCATTGTCAATACGGCAATGCTATATCATTTTGTGGAGTAAAGGTAGCCAATGAACAGGATTGAAATAAGCTCGCGATAGTGTAAAAGCCCCTGCCGTGGAAAGGTAGGGGCTTAATGTGGCTCGCTATTTCTGTATACTGTTTATTTGCAAATCAACTAACTGTGGGCTTTAATCCGCTATCAATACACAACGCCTTCCGCTTCCTGCGGCATATCGGCAAATACGAAACCAACATCATCATTGAACGATTCGGATGTGTGGTATTCTTGGCTGATGCTCACAAGGTTCACCTCCGGCATGGTGAAGAACGAAACGTGAGTGCCGTCCTCGAGATTGATGTTCACGGTGTACGCCTTGCCTTCGCTCTGGAGCTTGCCAAACTGCTCATAGTCAGCATCCTCGAGTGTAGCGGGTGCCGTTTTCGAGAAAATGTCGAGGAGCTTGGTGGCATCTTCCTTGGAGATCGTACCGAGCTCGTTAATGCCTGTAGCACTGTACACGGTGCCGCCGGTCACGTAGGGAGAATATGCGGCGATATCGGCGGCATCTATGGAGGTGCTGTCGAGTATGTAGTAGGTTCCGAGCACGCTCATGGCGATGCGAAGATCTTCGCTGTAGTTTTTCATAGTGTAGAACACGGCATCGGGGCTGATGCTGTTTGCGAGTTCCTGCGTGAGCAATGCTTCGTCAAATTGACCTGCGAAGTCGATGTAGCCCGTTGTAGCGCCGATCTCTTCGCCAATCATCTCTTCGAGGAAGTGCATATTATCCGACATTATGTAACTAGTCGAGTTGTAAATGACGAACTGCGGAAACGTCGCATCACTCATGGGAGGTGCTTCACTCGGCTCTTCGTCAACGGGAGGGAGCACATCGTCAATGTCATCTTCGGTTCTTGGGGGCAAGCTCAACTCATCCTCGCCGGGTACGGGTGGTTCTTCGCCTTCTATGGGTGCTGTGGGCTGTTCGCTTGCGGCAGGATCACTATCATTTGTTGGGGCGGGCGCGCATCCTGCGATTAAAGAAATCACCATGATGCTAATCAGCGACATTACAAAATACTTCTTCATTGTTCTAACCTCATTTCCTTAGTAGTTTTTTGACTGTACTATTTAGACGCTCAGCAAGTAAGTTTGGTGGCATATAAGCGATTAATATAATATATATAAAACTGCAAACATCCTATCTCATAAAATCTAAGGCAAAAAAAGTGCCTTAGCCGAAAGCGGATGAGAAGTCCAAC
Organism: uncultured Oscillospiraceae bacterium; assembly: GCA_964372005.1. GTDB lineage: Bacteria > Bacillota > Clostridia > Christensenellales > CAG-138 > CAYPKG01. Next base: position 1,844 of record CAYJPI010000248.1, read on the forward strand.
GCTTCATACCCTAATAAATATCAAAAAAAAAGTGGCCGAAGCCACTTTTCGTTAAGATAGATATTGTCTTATTGTCCGCCGAAACGAGTGTAGATTTCCTGTGCGGTTTCGGGGATGATGATCTCGGAATCGAGGATGATGGTCTTTTCGAGGGGCTGTGCTTCAACGAGGAGCTTGTATGCGCTTTCGATAGCTTCCTTACCGCCTGTGGGGTAGATAGCCGAAACGCTGAGGCGTCCGTCGATAACACTCTTGATGCCGCCGTCGGGAGTGGGGAGACCGTCAACGCCGATGAACATGATCTCTTCGGTGCGGCCTGCATTCTCAGCGGAGATGTAAGCGCCCTCAGCCATGGGATCGTTGTGTGCGTAGATGATGTCGATCTCGGGGTTACGCTGGAGCATTTCGTCTGCAACGGTGATGGCCTTTTCGCGGAGCCAATCAGCATTGTTCTCATCGATGATGGTAACGGCGGGGTTCTTTGCGATACCTTCGCGGAAGCCGCTGTCACGGTCGTATGTGCCGGTTGTGCCTTCAAGGCCGCGGATCATGCAAACATTACCGCCATCGGGGAGGAGAGTGTCTGCAACATATTCGCCGATCATTTTGCCGATTGCAACATTGTCAGCGCCGATGAACTGGGTGTAGCTGTCATCTTCGATGTTACGATCGAGGAGGATGACGGGGATGCCTTCGTTGTAGGCTTCCTGAATTACGTTTGTGAGGGGCATGGACTCATTGGGGGATGCGATGATGAGGTCAACGCCGCTTTGAATGAAGTTCTGGATGTCAGCGATCTGCTTGGAGTTATCCTGTGCGGCATCCGCGTAGATAACCTCAAACATCGGGTACTCAGCTGCAGCAGCCGCGATCTGATCGTTCATTGCAACGCGCCAGGGCTCGCCGAGGTTACATTGCGACATGCCGATGACATACTTATCTTTTGTGCCTGCATAAGAGGGAACGCCGCCGGGTACTTCTGCGGGTGCTTCCTCAGCGGGTGCTTCTTCTGCCGGTGCTTCTTCAGCGGGGGCTTCCGCTGCCGGAGCTTCCGCCGCGGGAGCTTCTTCTGCCGGTGCCTCAGCGGCCGGCGCGCAAGCGAGAGAACCAAATACCATCATAAGGGACAGTGCGATCATCGTGATCATTTTGAGCTTCTTCATTTTTTTCCTCCTAAAGTTGTTTTTTATTACATAGGTCAGTCTTTTTTGCGACCGGCCTGTGCAAACACCGCTATGATGATGAGTAAACCTTTCACCACCAACTGCAAATTCGAGTTGAGACCCTGCAAGCCCATTACATTGTCAAGAAGTCCCAATATCAACGTTCCCACGAATGTTCCGATTATCGTGCCCTTGCCGCCTGCGAGGCTTGTGCCGCCTATGGCAACCGCTGCGATTGCGTTAAGCTCGTAACCGATACCTTCGTTGGGGCCACCCTGGCTTATCTGTGCGCTGTGAATCATACCTGCAAGAGAGGAGAGCATAGCGCAGATCATAAATGCTGCTATCTTTACACGATCGACATTTATGCCGGAAAGATGTGCTGCCGTGCTGTTTCCGCCAACGGCGTAAACATGGCGGCCAAAGCGCGACCTGCGCATGAAAATAGCAAATACTATTACGAGTGTAATCCAGATGATAGCGGGGGTAGGAACCTGATCCCATAGGCGCTCTTTGAACCATGCGTATGCTTCGGGAGCAAGCCCTTCGCCTTCGCCGTAGCTTAGCGGAATTCCTATGCCGTCAGACCAGAAACGCGCTATACCTCGGGCGATATTCATCGATGCGAGTGTAACTATGAACGCCTGCATCTTCAGCTTTGTAATGATGAGTCCATTAAGCAATCCGTAGATAGCACCGATTGCAAGGCCGGCGATTATGGTGGGGACAAAGCCAAGGCCGTTTACCACCATCAATGATGCCGTTCCCGTGGATACAAGCCCGAGCACCGAGCCTACTGAAAGGTCAATGTCGCCAAGCAGGATAACGAGCGTCATGCCGATGGCAATGATGCCGTTTTCCGATACGGCGCGTAACACATTCATTATGTTACGCATATCGAGGAATATGTTTTCCCCATTTCTCACACATATGATTGATGCAATTATAAAAATTACAACGAGTGCGATGTAGCTTTGAAACTGCCTTAAAATGGCCGCTGTATTGCGCTTATTCGCGCCGATTTCTTTGGAGCTCATTACTCCACCTCCCTCAACGTTGCCGCGTAGAGCAGCTTTTCTTGTGTTGCCTCCTCTTTGGGGAACTCCCCGGTGAGGCGACCTTCGCAGAATGTTACGATTCGATCGCTTATGCCTATTACCTCCGGAAGTTCCGAGGATACCACGATAACTCCGAGTCCGCTAGCTGCAAGTTTATTGATGAGCGCATATATCTCCGCCTTTGCTCCTACA
>CAYJPI010000249.1:0-4240 GCA_964372005.1 uncultured Oscillospiraceae bacterium
TATGCGTTTTTCTATAGCACCTGTATATAGGTTTTTATTATCTCGAGATATCAGAGTGTCCAACGGAACATCAATAAACACCTCTTTATAGTCACTAAAGCAGTGTTTGTTGTGTTGTCTCACCTCATCGCTTATTAAAAGCACACATGAAATCACGTTTATACCTTGAAGCTCGAGCGCATAACAAAGGTTTGATATGCGATAGGCGTTTTTCATCCTGTCCTCAACCGCATGCCCCAAATCCTCGCCAAAGATAGTCCGCACCGTGTCTCCGTCAAGAAACACCCACGAACCACTGTCCTTTAGCAGTTTGTACATTTCAAGCCCCAGCGTGGTCTTGCCGGATGCCGAAAGTCCCGTTATCCAAATTACCATTTGCTCCGCCTACACTTCGTAATCTTTGTACGCTTGCAAGTCATCAAGCGAATCTATCTCCACCCAGCCCCCATCTATAAACGTCGCCTTGAACTTCACACCCTTGTCGATAAGTATCTGCAAAAAGCTCGTCATAAACATGTTGTCAAAGTTCTTCCCGTCATATATCGCCGTCCTGTCAAGGTCTGCATAGATAGATTTTATGCGTTCAATATCGTTTGCGCCAAACTTTATGAGCCCAATATACTGTCCCTCGATGTCGTCGTAACTCGTAGGTTTTTTCCCGAGTTCCGTCACATATGCCGCTTCGTCGAGCTTAAGCGTTTCGGCATCGTCAAGCGGATTTTCCATGCGCATCTCCCAAAGTTTGCGCCACTGCCTGTCCACCACAATAGCACTCCTGGGTTCGTCCATAATCCTATCCAGCACGCCTTTATTATAAACGATATCCGCATAAGAAACAACACAATCTCCCTCCAAAACCTCTTCGGCGCAAAACAGCGTGCTCACCATATTGGTAGTTGCATATTTCGGGTTTTCATAGAAGGTGATGTTTTGAGTTCCTTTAAGGTGCTCTCTTATGGCATCGTTCTGGTAACCCACGACAACGTTTACATCATTTATTTTGCAAGCATCTGCGTTGCCGATGATGTAATCGAGTATAGGTTTATCTTTGAATTCCACCATGCATTTTGGTCTGTCGTTTGTAAGGGGACGAAGTCTCGTCCCTTCCCCTGCGGCTAACACTATTAGTTTCATCTGTTTTTCCATTTCTCTACATATTTATACAGTCGGTCGTATATCACCTTTTGAAGTTCTTCGTCATTTATCTCCTCGGTTTCATTGTCCATGGCGAAACAATGCAACTCGTTCTCGCTGTCAATCACAAGTTTGTATTTGTCGTCTATTGCAAGGTAAAAACCATATGCTGCGTATTTATCTCCGTCTGTAAGAGCATTCTTTTTTCGTTTTGCATTGTAATATCCAGAAAATCCAACTTCTGCAACACCTTTACTACTAACCGGCAATTCACCATTTTGCAGCACTGAAACTATCACGTCTGTAAGATATGCTGTAGAAAAAACATTGGAGTTACTCCCGTGCACTATATTTTCGCCATGAATAATTAAAGGAACATGATACGAATTAGAGTTAATTAAGAGATTTTTCTTTTCTTTATCACCTAAAAAAAATCCTTTTAAATAACGTGAATGATCCGCATAGATTATTTTTATTATATTCTTAGGAAACATATTCAAATAGAATTCCGTTTGTTTATCAACATAATTTAGTGCCTCAGCATGTCGATTGTTGAAAACTTCTTGTTCGCACTCGCAGGATTCATGTGAATAGATAAAAAAATCATCTTCAGGCCTTGTATATTCGACAAAGCTAAATTTCTTCGTGGATGTATCATGCACTGCACCCATACAAGGAGCATGGGTTTCTTTATTAAAATATAAATATTTCATGGTTTTCTGTTTATCATCACACAAATCAGTTAGTGCTTTCCAAAATATTTCGCTTGTTGTTAAAAATCTTGAACTTGTATCAAAAATCCCATCACATTCTTTAATATTTTGCTTTAAAGCTTTTTCTACGTAAAGTGAAGTGTAGATTGTCAAATTATAATTATTGAGATTCGCAGCTTCAATCAATGGAGATTTCTCTTTTTGTTCTCTTGAAGAATAATAATCAAAGTTGGTTTTTTTTAAAAAAGTGGCAGCCATGCTATCCACTGTGTGAATGCCTGGCGAATATGCTTGCGTGTACGCGAATCCTTCTTCAACAAGTCGATTTAGATAAGGCATTTGTTCGACGTTATTGTATATCTCTCCTGCTCTTAAATTGTCGTACATTAATATTAAAACATCTCTCGACTTTTTATTAGCTAATTTTTCGTTTATTTCACACAGTAATAACTTTAGTTCCTTTCGCAACGTTTCATAGTTGTGAGATTTTTCATAATGCTCCAGATAAAGTTCTATAAATTTAAAAGCATTCAAAAAATCACGTATTATTAGGTATAGCGCAATCAACTTTTCTAATATTAATTTTTTTGACACACACTCTGTCTCTCTGTCATATTTGTAACAACACTTAAAAATATCAAAATGAACACACCAGTACTGGTTAGTGATTCGCTCACGAGCTTCGTTTACTGTACAGGTGTATATGTTATTATTAATAGAGCTAATTTGATCCCTAATCTCATCACAAATTGATTTATTTCCAACATTTATTAGTATATTTTCAATATCATAATTGGTCAAGGCACTTGGACGCTTGACAACAATCCCTCCGATTTCGGTTTCCCACACAGCCGGATCATTATCAATTATGCATATTATCTGTGATTTATCAATCGAATCATCACCAAGCAGATTTATGGTGTAATGCCCAGCGCCCCAAATTGCATATCGTTTTTCTGCTAAATTGTTTTCTATAACATGCTTGCCTAATTTCTTTGTAAATTCCTCTGTAGAAAGGAATCCTATATTTTCTTCAAAATCATAGTTAACGCAGTGCGTTTTTATTAATTTATTAATACGCATTTCATATTGATTTAACACGAACGATCCATCCCTTCTTTCTTAAAAATAACATAGATAAGAACTGTTGTTTAATCTTCCCTTCTATATGTATCGACATTTTTCACAATAAGTTTAGCTCTTCTGATAATGTCTGCACAAAGTTCTCTAATACAATCAACTTCTGGTTGTGGCACACCAGGCTAACTATCCACAAGCATGCATTTACGAAAATGCGATTGTCATTTGCATTGATCCCACTTTGATTACAACGTCTCTTTTCGATAAATTGGTTTACTCTTTCTCTATTGTCTATTTGTTATATTGTGTCTGTCTTTCAATGCGTTCATGGCCACTCGCTTTCATAAGATCATTATATCACTCTTTTGCATTCTTGTGCAGATGCTATCTAATGTTGTTCTACCACATTATCTGCACAAACTTTTATCTCTCTTCTTCGACTTCTCCAACCCACCAATCTCCCTCTCCATCCTCTCCACATTCCCAGGAACAGCTTCACAGAGCGAAATCTCTGTCCTAACAGCTCTTATCTCACGGTTAATCTCCGCCACCTTCTCATAAACCTCCGCTTTCTCCGCCCTCAACTTTTCGGCAGACTCTCCGGACTTTTCAAGAACATGAACAGCGGACAAGCAATCATTGTACTCATTCTCCATACCCCCGACACCGCTTTCAAACAGGTCTTTTACGGGAGCCAGCGCCTCAACCGTCGCCAGTGCATTAAAGACAGTTTTTCGCTTATTCTTTGCCACATTTGCAATAGTCCGTTGCTTAGTGAGTCCCTGCAACTTACCCTCCAGTTCGGCTTTCTTATCACGAACCTCCTGCTCGGTCGACAGTTTGTAGCGATGCAGGAAGCGAAATTCCTCCTTGTACCGCTCAAACTTCATAACCTCCGACTTGAACTGTGCCGTCATCTTCGGCGGATATTCCTGTCGCTTGACCTTGCCCAGTACATAGAGATAATGCACGTAGAGGGCATAGAATCCTTTAAGCTTCGGACGTTTCTTCATTGGGGTGAACGTCCTGCGGTGAGTTAACACGGGTTTCAAACCCGCTTCAATCGCATCAAGGTTGCCTTCGATTGCCTTTCTGATGCCATCCTCCGTAAATAGAGGGTCTTTCCTTCCGGGAATCATGAAACGCTCCGTACCACGAAGTTTGAATCCCAGACGGTTTCCGTGCCTCACCTCATAGCCCATGTGTTCCATCAACATGATGAAGTGACCGAATTCATTGGCATCATCTATCGCTCTGCGCAAGTCGGCTTCAAGCATGGAGCGGAATGTCGGTTGTCCACTGCGCTTCTTCAG